>CAVYIL010000158.1:0-17241 GCA_963768325.1 uncultured Flavobacteriaceae bacterium
GATAAAAAAGATCTCATAAAAACAGATATATCCGTATCTTTGAACTCACTATATCTAACAACTAATTATGCGACAATTAATCAGAAACAGAAGGTTAAGAACTACTGATGCGATTCGTTCTTTAGTCAGAGAAAACAGCATAACACCATATGATTTTTTGGTCCCTCTATTTATTGTAGAAGGAAAAAACATTAAAGAAGAAATACCTTCTATGCCTAATTATTATAGGTATAGTTTAGATTTGCTTAGTGCTGAGGTTAAAGAGATTTGGTCTTTAGGATTGAAATCTGTTTTGTTATTTGTAAAAGTCCCTGACCATCTTAAAGACAACAGAGGAACTGAGGCTATTAATCCAGATGGGTTGATGCAACGAGCAATAAAAACAGTTAAAAATGCAGTGCCTGATATGTTGGTAATGACAGATGTAGCATTGGATCCTTATTCTTCTTATGGACACGATGGAATTGTAGAAAACGGGGAAATAATTAATGATGAGTCTTGTGAAGTTTTGGCAAAGATGTCTTTATCGCACGCTACTGCTGGTGCTGATTTTGTTGCACCAAGCGATATGATGGACGGTAGAATTTTAACGATTCGTGAACTTCTGGAGAAAGAGAATTTTACAGATATAGGTATAATGAGTTATAGCGCTAAATATGCTTCTGCTTTTTATGGCCCTTTTAGAGATGCATTAGATTCTGCACCTGGTTTTGGAGATAAAAAAACATATCAGATGGATTTTGCTAACCGCAAAGAGGCTATTAGAGAAACACGGATTGATATAGAGGAAGGAGCTGATATTGTAATGATAAAACCAGGCTTATGCTACTTAGATATAGTAAGAGAAATTAAAAATGCTGTTAATGTTCCTGTCGCGGTTTATCAAGTAAGCGGTGAGTATGCTATGATTAAAGCAGCCGCAGAAAAAGGATGGCTAGATCATGATGCAGTAATGATGGAACAATTGATGAGTATAAAGAGAGCTGGAGCTAATATTATAGCTAGCTATTTTGCTAAAGACGTGGTTAAGCTATTAGGGTAAAATGTCAATCATGATCAAAAAAACAGTAATATTATTTATGCTATTTAGTATTATGATAGGTTGTAAATCTGAGAAAAAAAGAAATCAACCTATCACAAACAAAAAAGTATCTTCTTATGACTTAGGAAAAAGTCTTTTCGAAGGAAAGGGAAAATGTTTTAGTTGTCATAAAATTGATAAAAAATCTATTGGTCCTAGTGTACTAGAGATTGTAAAAATATATAATGAAAAGAAAGGAGATATGATTGGTTTTCTCAAAAATGAAGAAAAACCAATTGTAGATAGTAGTAATTTTTCTATAATGAAAACAAATTTTACTATTTTAGAAACATTTACAGACAAGGAAATCAAAGCTTTATCTTCTTATATGCATAAAATAAGTGCAGAATAAAATAAAAAACGATTGTTAAAAATAAATTGACTTTTGTGGTTAACTTGTGTCAAGGATATATGATTGTTTGTCTACGATTCGTTTAATAAGCACCATTTTTCTTATGAATTTCCCAAAAAGACTGTTGTTAGTTTAGTTTGTAATAAATAGACTCATTCTCTAGGGCTACCAACAGTTCAGGAGAAATATTTACTTTTTGTTTTCTGCTAGGCATATGTAATTTTAATTTTTCAGCCATTTCGTAAATAACAAAATTTAGAGTATGATTTCCAGAATGGTCAGTTAATAAAGTCTTCAAGTTATCAATTATAGATTCTGAAAGTTGATTAATATCTAACTGAATTGTTAGTTTTCTAGCATATGTTTCCATGACATCGTGTAGTAATTGGAAACTGTTAAATTGTATTCTAGGGTCACCTTTTTTACCAGTATCTCTATTCATCCAACCCTCTCTTATAAAGGCTTTAGCATATATAAAAGTACTTTTTACTAAAAAAGGACGATGTTTAAGATATTCTTCTCCAAAAATTCTAAATTCATGAGCGGTATTATAATCCTCTATAACGAAAGTAGCCCAACCTTTACCATTTTTTGATGTACGATGTTCAACACTAGAAATTACTCCTCCAAATGAAATTTCTCTATTAATATTGGTCTCTAAGTCTAAGAAATTAGAAAGTGTACCATTACAGAAATATTTCATTTCATATTTAAAATCATCTAGTGGATGTCCTGAAATATAAATACCAACTACCTCTTTTTCTCTAGCTAGTTTTTCCATGGTTCCCCATTCTTCGCAGGGAGGAACAATAGGCTCAGGAATTTGAACTTCACTTGCTTCTCCAAAAAGGCTGACCTGAGAAGAATTTTCGCTTTCTTGAAATTTAGAGCCGTATTTCATTGCTTTTTCCAGAAAAGTAATTCCGTCTCCTTCTTGATGAAAATATTGCGCTCGATGTGTGTCTTTAAAAGAATCAAAACCACCTGCAAGAGCTAAACTTTCAAATGCTTTTTTATTAGCAGATCGTAAATCTATTCGTTTGGCTAAATCAAATATTGATTTAAAAGTACCGTTCTTCTTTTCGGTTATCTACAATGGTTGCTACTGCACCAGCTCCAACTCCTTTAATAGCTCCCATTCCAAATCGAACAGCTCCGTCTTTATTTACAGAAAACTTTCGATAAGATTCATTAACATCTGGTCCTAAAACATCAAGTTTCATGCGCTTACATTCTTCCATAAAGAATGTAACTTGCTTAATATCATTCATGTTATTAGACAGAACAGCAGCCATATATTCTGCAGGATAATGTGCTTTTAAATAGGCAGTTTGATATGCAATCCATGCATAACAAGTAGAGTGAGATTTATTAAATGCATAAGATGCAAATGCTTCCCAATCTTTCCAAATTTTTTCTAATTTATCCTCAGCATGACCTTTTGCACCAGCTTGTTCAATAAATTTAGGTTTCATTTTATCAAGAACAGCCATTTGCTTTTTACCCATTGCTTTACGTAATACATCTGCTTCACCTTTGGTAAAATCAGCCAATTTTTGAGAAAGTAGCATTACTTGCTCTTGATATACAGTAATTCCGTAGGTTTCTTTTAAATATTCTTCACAGGCATCTAGATCATATACAATTTCTTCATCACCATGTTTACGCTTAATAAAACTAGGAATATATTCTATTGGACCAGGACTGATACAAAGCATTCATTGCAATTAAATCAGCAAAAACAGTTGGTTTTAATTCTTTAATATATTTTTGCATTCCAGGAGATTCATATTGAAATATTCCAACTGTTTCTCCTCGTTGAAAAAGTTCATATGTTTTTTCATCATCTAAAGGAAAATTCTCAGGATCTAAATCTATATCATGCTTTGCTTTTACAATTTTAACTGTATCCTTTATTAAGGTTAGCGTTTTTAACCCCAAGAAATCCATTTTTAGTAATCCTGCATCTTCTACTACTGAGTTATCAAATTGTGTACAGTACATATCAGAATCCTTTGCTAAAGCAACAGGAACAAATTTGGTAATATCATCAGGAGTAATAATTACACCACAGGCATGAATACCTGTATTTCTAACAGAACCTTCTAATATTCTTGCTTGATTAAGGTTTCGCTTCTAAGTCATTACCTTCGGCTATATCGAGAAGTTCATTTATTTTTTCTAATTCGTCTCCTCTAAATTTTTGTTTTAAAACAGTCTCATCTACACCAAATAATTTTCCTAATTTAGACATATTAGGAATTAGTTTAGCAATTCTATCTGCATCAATAAGGGCAAATCCAGTACTCTTGCTGTATCTCTAATAGATGATTTTGCAGCCATAGTACCATAGGTAATAATTTGTGCAACTTGATTGGAGCCATATTTTTCAATCACATAATCCATAACTCTACTTCGACCTTCATCATCAAAATCAATATCAATATCAGGCATACATACACGATCTGGATTAAGAAAACGCTCAAAAAGTAAATCGTACTTAATAGGATCTATATTGGTAATCCATAAACAATAGGCAACTACAGATCCAGCAGCAGATCCACGACCAGGACCAACAGAAACATCCCATTTTTCTGGCTGCTCGTAATAAAATCTTCTACAATAAGAAAATAACCAGGATAACCTGTTTTTTCAATTACTTTAATTCAAAATCTAATCGTTCGTCAATCTCATGGAGTGATTTCTCCATACCGTTTTTTTGCACCTTCATAAGTTAAATGTCTTAGAAATTCATTTTCACCTCGTTTTCCTCCATCAACTTTATCTTCTTCAAATAGAAATTCTTCTGGAATATCAAAGGCTGGTAATAAAACATCTCTAGCAAGCTCATAAGGTTCAATTTTATCAACAATTTCTTGAATATTGATAATCGCTTCAGGAAGATCTTTAAACAATTTTTTCATTTCTTCTTGGCTCTTGAAATAATATTCTTGATTAGGTAATCCATAACGATAACCTCTACCTCGTCCTATTGGTGTGGCTTGTTTTTCACCATCTTTTACACATAACAAAATATCATGTGCATTAGCATTTTCTTTTTCACAATAATAGGTGTTATTAGTGGCTACTACCTTAATATTATGTTTTTTAGAAAATTCTATTAGTACCTTATTTACTCTATTTTCATCTTCTTGATTATGGCGCATAATCTCTATATATAAATCGTCTCCAAATTCTTGATGCCACCATAACAAAGCTTCTTCAGCTTGTTTTTCGCCAATATTTAAAACCTTACTTGGAACTTCTCCATATAGATTTCCTGTTAATACAATAATATCTTCTTTATACTTCTTTATTACCTCTTTATCAATTCTAGGAAGATAATAAAACCCGTCAATAAAAGCAATAGAAGACATTTTAGCTAAATTATGATATCCATTTTTGTTTTTAGCTAATAAAACAATTTGATAACCATTATCTTTTCTGGATTTATCCTTATGGTTTTCGCAAACAAAAAATTCACAGCCGATTATGGGTTTTATTGGGACACCATCTGGATTCACCCTTCTTTTATTTTTTCTTCATTAGCAGCTTTTACATTTTTATTGTGATTAGAAACTTCTCTTACAAAATGAAAAGCCCCCATCATATTAGCGTGATCGGTTATTGCAACTGCATTCATCTTATATTTAGCAGCAACTTTTACTAAATCAGGAATACTAATGGTCGATTGTAAAACAGAAAATTGTGTGTGATTATGAAGGTGAGAAAAGTTTGCAGATTCTATAACCGCAACATTCTTCTTAAGTGCATCTTTGGATAAATTAGAATTCGCAATATTATCTTTTGCGTCACTGCTAAGTTTTTTAGAGTCTTTTTTTAGGTTGATGTGTTTTAAACCAATTAATTGAATAGGTTGAGGATTAGCTTCAGAAAAATTCTGAAAATAATCTGGAGCTACATCTAGTTCTTCTAAAGAATAAACTTGTTTACGAATTAATTCTAAAAAACATCGTGTTGTAGCTTCTACATCGGCAGTTGCGTTATGTGCTTCATCAAAAGCAACACCAAAAAGATGTTCATGCAATTCTGTTAAGGTTGGGAATTTAAATTTGCCACCACGTCCTCCAGGGATTTGACATAATTTTGCTGTTACTTCGGTACAGGTATCTAAAACAGGAAAATTTTGTAGGGTGTTTTCTAAATTTAGTCTGTAAAATTCAGATCCCATAATATTTATATCAAACCCAACATTTTGACCGACAATAAATTTAGTTTTGGATAAAGCAATGTTAAATTTGTCTAAAGCCTCTTTTAAAGAGACACCTTCTTTTTCTGCTAATTCTGTAGATATTCCATGGATTTTTTCCGCATCATAACGGAATATTAAACCCCTCTGGCTTAATTAAATAATCTTGATGCTCTATACAATTACCTATTTCATCATGGAGTTGCCAAGCAATTTGTATACATCTGGGCCAATTATCGGTATCGCTAATAGGAGCATCCCATCTTTTAGGTAATCCAGTTGTTTCAGTATCAAAAATTAAGTACATAGAAGGATTCGTTTGGAGAATTTAAACAGTAACTTTCAAAAATACTTAAAAAAGTGGTTAACCTTCTAGGAAAGTTATTTATAATTATTAACCGGTGTTTTCGGTTTTTCTTATAAATCATAGGGTTTATTAGAAAACAAGGGACTTTAATGTTGTTTTCCTTAATGAATTAGTATGGTTTATATTCGAAATTCGGCAATTACATGTTCTTTTTCTAAAATCACTTATAATAAATGATTATTATAAAACATTAAGTTAACACTGGTTTAACATTAGTATTGGTTCTTTGTTGCGAACAGAAACAATAATCGGTTATGAAAATAAGGATTTTGCTTACGGCTACTACTTTGTTAATGGTTAGTTTACTAAGCGCACAGGGGGTTACTGAAGGTAAATTTGGGAAAGGAATATTTAATGTAGTTGCTAAAGATAGTTCTTGGAGTATGAAATTTGCAACAAGAATGCAATTTTTATCTACTACTGATTGGGAGATTAATGAAGGAAAGTATAGTAAGGCAGAAACAAGTTTTTTAATCCGAAGAGCGCGTTTAAAGTTTGGAGGTTTTGCATATAGCCCAAAACTTCAATATAAAATAGAATTAGGTTTATCTAACAGAGATATTTCTGGCGCATCAGAATTTACCAGTAATTCACCAAGATATATTTTGGATGCAGTCATAAAATGGAATTTTCATGAAAACTTCACACTTTGGATTGGTCAGACTAAATTACCAGGTAATAGAGAACGAGTTATTTCTTCTGCAGATCTACAATTGGTTGATCGATCTATATTAAATAGCAGATTTAATATAGATCGTGATCTTGGAGCGCAATTAAGGCATCATTTTAAATTATCTGAAAAATTTATAGTAAGAGAAGTGTTAGCTATTTCACAAGGTGAAGGCAGAAATATTACTAGTAAAAACCTAGGAGGACATCAATATACCACTAGGATAGAATTGTTGCCTTTTGGAAAATTTGAAGGCAAAGGAGATTATAAAGGAGGAGATCTAAAACGTGAACAAAAACCTAAATTGGCACTTGGGTTTACATATGATTTTAACAATGATGCTGTTAAAAACAGAAGTAATCAAGGTTCGTATATGAAAACCAGTACAGGTTTTTATGAGACTAATATAAGTACGCTATTTATTGATGCCATGTTTAAATATAATGGTTTTTCTTTTATGGGAGAGTTTGCCAACAGAGATGCTTCTAAAGCAATCGCCACAGAAGAAGACGGTACTCCAACTGGTGATATTGTACAGGTAGGGAATGCAGTAAACTTACAAGCTGGATATTTATTCAAAAAAAATTGGGAAGTAACAGGAAGATACACAAACCTCAATTATAATGCTATTGTGGGAAAAGATTTAGAACAACAATATACATTAGGTCTTTCTAAATACATAGTTGGGCATAATTTAAAAGTTCAATCAGATATTAGTTATACCACTCAGGATAGTAAAGGGAGCGGTTTGATGTATCGAGTTCAGTTTGATATTCATTTCTAAAATAGTCACTAAATACATAACAATAAGGTAACATTTGATTGCAATTTGATTTTAATATTTGTAACGTAAACAAAAAGTAATGGATAATATTTATATTTTAATGGTTGCAGCACTTGCTATTTTGGCAATAGCTGACCTTGTAGTCGGGGTTAGTAATGATGCTGTAAATTTCTTAAATTCGGCTATTGGATCAAAAGCTATTTCGTTTAGAACAATAATGATTGTAGCTAGTCTTGGAATTGCTGCTGGGGCAATTTTTTCTAGTGGTTTAATGGAGGTTGCTCGAAAAGGAATTTTTAATCCTGGAGAATTTTATTTTGATGAAATCATGATCATTTTTATGGCGGTTATGATTACGGACATATTATTGCTTGATTTTTTTAACACTTTAGGAATGCCAACCTCAACTACGGTTTCTATTGTATTTGAGTTATTGGGTGCAGCAGTATGCATAGCATTGATCAAAATTGGAGCAGACGCTTCTCTTTCAATTTCTGATCTTGGCAGTTATATCAATACAGAAAAGGCAAAGGATATTATTGTAGGAATCCTTTCGTCTGTGATTATTTCATTTTCGGTAGGAGCTGTAGTACATTTTTTTACTCGATTATTAATGTCGTACGATTTCTTAAAGAAAGCTAAATGGGTAGGTGCTTTATTTGGCGGGATAGCGTTAACTGCAATTTTGTATTTTATTTTCATAAAAGGTATTAAAGGGACTAATTATGCTAAAACGGTTGTAGATGTTTTGTATAGTGGCTCAGCAGAAGGATTATTAGATTGGGCAAATAATTATTTTGGGAGTGCTTATGAAACGGTAAAGGAATTAGCGAAGGCTAAAAAAGATTTATTTAAAATCGATGCCGAGGCAGGTACTATAGCCCTAACCTTAAGAGGGTTGTTAGAAACTTATGTATTACCTATAGTTGCTATAGGATTAGTTTTATGGTTTTTAATTTCTTACATTCTTATAGCAGTGTTTAAAGTAAACATCTATAAGGTTATTATAGCAGTAGGTACTTTTGCATTAGCATTAGCCTTTGCAGGTAATGATTTAGTAAACTTTATAGGTGTTCCTATAGCGGCTTGGCAGTCTTATGAAGCTTGGATAGCATCAGGAGTTCCTGCCGCTGAATTTTCAATGGGTGTTTTAGGCAAAAAAGTAGATACACCTACTGTATTGTTATTTGTATCTGGGATAATTATGGTTATTACTTTATGGTTTTCTAAAAAAGCTAGGTATGTAGCAGAGACCGAAATTAATCTTTCTAGAGAAGGGGAATCTAAAGAACGATTCAATCCTAATTTTTTATCAAGGGGGGTAGTAAGAGGTACTGTTTTAATGTCTCAAGGACTTGCAGCGATAACTCCAAAACCAGTTATGGAGTTTGTAGAAAAACAATTTACGAAAAGTGTGATAGAATTGCCTAAAGATAAAGTTTTTGAGATGCCAGCTTTTGATATGATAAGAGCGGCAGTAAATCTTATGGTTGCTGCGTTTTTAATTTCTATTGCCACCTCTATGAAGTTGCCGCTTTCTACTACCTATGTAACCTTTATGGTAGCAATGGGTACTTCATTAGCAGATAGAGCTTGGGGTAGCGAAAGTGCTGTTTATCGCGTAGCTGGAGTATTAAATGTAATAGGTGGATGGTTTTTTACTGCTTTTAGTGCATTTTTAACAGCTGCTATAGTTGCCTTTTTGATTGATCTTGGTGGACCTGTAATGATAGCGGTTTTATTGTTGTTAACCATACTATTACTCGTTAGAAACGCTATTAAATATAGCAAAAGAGCAATGGCTGACAAAGCTGAAGATAGTTTAAAAAAGTCAGAAAGTAGTTCTATACAAGGAGTTATTGAAGAAAGTGCTGATAATATCAAATCTTTTGTAAGTAGAAGTAATAAGATATATTCTAATACTATAGAGAGCTTAGCTAAATATGATTTGGTAGCTTTAAAGAAAAATAAGAAAGGAATTGCGAAATTGGATGCAGAAGTAGAAGAACTTAGGGATAGTATTTTCTATTTTATAAAGAACTTGGATGATTCTAGTATTGGGGCAAGTCATTTTTATATTTCGATTTTAGGATACTTACAGGATATGTCCCAATCTTTAGAATATATTATTAAAGCTAGCCATAAACACGTTAATAACAATCATAAAAAACTTCGTTTTAATCAGATTAAAGACCTTAAAGAGATAGAACAACAATTAGACGGCTTGTTTAAACAGATTAAGATAGCTTTTAGTAACAGGGAGTTTGATCTGATAGATGCTATTCTTAATGAAAAAGATGAATTGTTTAGAAGAGTTAATGAAAAGATTGATAAGCAAGTTGCTAGAACAAGAACAGAAGAAAATAGTCCTAAAAATACTACTTTGTATTTTGGGTTGTTATTAGAAACTAAGGATCTTATTACAGCAACTATGAATTTATTAACAACATATAGGGATAATGAGTAATCGTTTAGTACTAAAATAAATTAAGGGGCTGGATGTAAACATTCAGCCTTTTTTATAATAGAAGTCGTTTAAACTTTTTGGATTCTGGCGATTTTCATTACCTAGATGTTACACCATTTCCCATATGAATTTACCGTAAAAGAAAATTCCTTATTTTTTTATATATGCGATAGAGAAAAATCAAGCATAGCAGCGCTACGGTTTATTTTTATCTGGAAGCAGACAGGAAAAAAGAATGTTTTATTACAGTAAATTCATATGGTAAATGGTGTTATTTGGATAGGTTTTTAATGTTAGTTAATTGTTACTATATATATCAATTAGTCTAAACTTGGTATTATGTACTATATTTATATCCAAATGAAATATTTTTCTAGAAAGAAATGAATAAAAAAGACATTACGATACTATTAGCTGATGATGAACCAGATATTTTGGAAATCATAGGTTATAATCTTTCGTTAGAAGGATATCAGGTAATTACCGCAGAAAACGGTATTGAAGCTTTAAAAATTGCTAAAAAGAAAAGACCTCATCTTATTATATTAGATGTTATGATGCCAGAAATGGATGGCATAGAGGCATGTGAACAAATTCGAAAATTACCTGATTTGCAAAACACAATAATTACTTTTCTGACCGCAAGAGGAGAAGATTATTCTCAGGTAGCGGGTTTTGATGCTGGGGCAGATGATTATATTACAAAACCAATACGTCCAAAAGTATTAATAAGCAAGGTAAAAGCACTTCTTAGAAGGTTTAAAGAAATAGAAGTTTCTGACAATATTGTTAGGATAGGAGATTTAGTTATTAATAGAGATGAGTATAAAATTATTAAAGGGAATATCGAAATTATATTACCAAGAAAGGAATTCGAATTGTTATCTTTATTAGCCTCTAAACCAGGGAAGGTTTTTAAACGGGAAGATATTCTAGATAAAGTTTGGGGTAATGAGGTTATCGTTGGGGGACGTACAATTGATGTGCATATTCGCAAATTAAGAGAAAAAATAGGAGATAATAGCTTTAAAACTATTAAAGGAGTAGGGTATAAGTTTGTATTATAATGGCAGAAAATTTTAAAAAGTCATATAGGTTTGCTTTTCTTTCATCTATATATATAACTATCATATTAACGCTCGGATTGGGCGTTTTTTTATTCATACAATTACCATATAACTTATGGTTTATTATAGGTTTTGTAGTAATTAGCTGTTTGAGTAGTTTTTTTATTATTCAGTACAGAGTAGAGAGACTTATTTATCGCAGAGTAAGAAAAGTTTATGACGATATAGAAAAGTTAGGTATTAACACTGTTGGAGAAAGCCCTGTAACTACCGATATGAATACGTTGATTAAAGAAGTAGAGAAATTTGCTAAACAACGAAAGAATGAAATAGAGACTTTGCAAGTTAGAGAAGCGTATCGAAAAGAATTTATAGGAAATGTATCTCACGAATTAAAAACACCATTGTTTACGGTACAAGGTTATATTCTAACATTATTAGATGGAGCAAAGAAAGATTCGGATATCTTGGATAAATATTTATATAGAGCCAGTAAAGGAGTAGAAAGGCTTATATATATCGTTAAAGATTTAGACATGATTACCAAGCTAGAAACAGGTGATCTAAACCTTAATTATTCTAATTTTGATGTGATAGAGTTAATACAGAGTGTGTTTGATTTATATGAAATGAAAGCTGCTAAAAAGAATATAGCATTAACCTTTGATATGAACTATGAGGATCCATTAATGATACATGCTGATAAAGAACGTATACAACAGGTTTTGTCTAATTTAATAGTGAATTCTATAAAATATGGGAAAGATGATGGTACTACAGAAGTGAGCATAGAAAATCTAATACATAATAAAATCATTGTTCGTGTTACAGATAATGGAGAGGGGATTGCACAAGAACATATTCCTAGATTGTTTGAACGTTTTTATAGAGTGGACAAAAGTGGTTCTCGCAGAGTAGGAGGATCTGGCCTAGGGTTAGCAATTGTAAAACACATTATAGAGGCTCACCATGAACGTATTTATGTAGAAAGTGATTACAGAATTGGGAGTGAATTTTCATTTACGTTGGAAAAAGTAAAAAAGTTCCCTGTAGTCGATATCAGTACTAAAACTGTTTAATCCTTTACAAGAATTAACATTATGTAATCTTTGAAGTGTAAAGTCATTTTGGCTACAGCTTGCGACCAATTTGTCTACAGATAAACGTTCTGCTATGTATTCTTGTTCAAATTGACCTGAAGTAGGAATAAAAAAAACTTTTTTCTTTAGTTTAGCTAAATCCATGACGGTAGTATATTCAGATCTAGAGATAATTAATTTACTACTATTGATGGTCTTTTCTAAATCTTTTCCGGTTAAAAAATCATGAACAATTATGTTGTTTTTTATAAAAATTTTTTGGGTTTCCTCTACCACTCCTCTTACAAAAACGATTTTTTTATCACTTTGTTCAAATTCATGAAAAAGTTTTTGTTCAAGTAAGCTTCGTTGAGGTTCAGAACCAGAAAGCAATACCATAATATCGTACAATTTAGGTAAATCTTCATGATTGAATCTACTAAGGGGTCCAAGATACGTTACGGGTATTTTATTTCTTTTAGGATGTCCTAGAACCCCACTAAGATTGGGGTTATCTGCCATATCAGGTACCCAACAAACATCGAACTTGCTAATGTATTTGTTTTGGAGTTTAGTGCTTATTTTTGTTGTTTTTCCACTTAGTATGGTGAGTTGATGTGTGATGAATACTGACGGAATATTTTTATGACGAACACCAAGCCTACCGTCAGAAATTATCCCATGGTAATTCTCAGACTCTACAATTGTTTTAATAATCTCTCGTTCTTTTCGAATAGTCTTAACAATGCTAGGACTTTTAAAAAGCATTTTTAATTTGAAGTTTTTTCTTTTTTCTTGGTATTCAATATTGTAAGAAGGTAGCGTTATGGACTCTAATTTAGGGAACTCCTTTCTTAACATCGATAAAGCGTCACCATCAGAGGCTATAACAGGTATAAAACCCTCATCTAGCAAAGCATAAATGATAGGGATACATCGTGTAGCATGATCTAACCCCCAGTTAAGAGCCGCAATAAATACTTTTTTATTCATGATGTTAGGTTGTAGGATTCATAAATAACTAAACCACTATGGACTAAAGTCCATAGGTTTTTAAATCTGACTAAAGTCAGCAGTACGGAATCATTCCAAGATAAAAGAATCTGTATCATTACTAGATTTGCGATGATGCTCTAGATAATCATTTACCATTTTATCTGTAATATTTCCTGTACTCCAACAACCAAATCCTATAGCCCAAAAATGACGACCCCAATAGCGCTTTTTCAGATTAGGAAATTCCTGCTGAAGCTTTCTTGAACTGCGACCTTTCAATTTCTTAACTAGACTACTTACATCCTGAGACGGACGGTACTCAATATGCATGTGAACATGATCTTTACTAACTACGCCTTTCAAAATACTCACTCCTTCTGCATCACAAACCTGAACTAGAATTGACCTACATCGTTTTTGAATATCTCCTTCTAAAACAGGATAACGATACTTGGTACTCCAAACTAGATGAACCGTTAAACGTGATACTGTATGGCCATTTACCCGTTGTTCTGTCATAAGACAAAGGTAAATGTTTTTAGAAGCTAAAGCGAGATGCACTAAAGTGCATAGTTTTAACTAATTCTGAGACCAATAAATCATCATTAATAATTAAATTTAATAGTATTATGTTAACCAGATATTTCCTTAATTTTACCAAAAAATTATCTTATAATAAGTTCAATATCAAATTTTATACTCATAAAAGCGTTTGAAAAACATAAAATAATGGTAATTGTCTTATAAACTGCTCTGTTACACAAATGGAGGTAAAAAAACTAGGGATAATTATTCTAGGTATATTTAAAATTAAGTTAGTGGGAAGCAAGAATAAACTAAAGCGATTTAATGAAAATAAAACTTTTCATAATGTAGTAGAACCCTCTAGAGATGAGGTCATAAATAACACCTTAGGTTTTAAAGGATGTTGGAAAGAAAAATTTTTCAAAAATCAAAACCCAATAGTATTAGAGTTAGGTTGTGGTAAAGGAGAGTACACCGTAGGATTGGCAGAGAAATATCCTAATAAAAATTTTATCGGTATCGATATAAAAGGAGCACGTTTTTGGCGAGGAGCTAAAACAGCTATTGAAAAGGAGATGACCAATGTAGGGTTTATACGTACTCAGATAGAACTTATCGATTATATTTTTAATGAAAATGAAATAAACGAAATCTGGATAACTTTTCCAGATCCTCAGATTAAATATAAGCGAACAAAACATCGGTTAACTAATTCGAATTTTTTACAGCGTTATAAAAAGATTTTAAAATCTGATGGCTTAATGCACCTTAAGACGGATAGTGAATTTATGCATGGATATACATTGGGATTATTACATGGCGAGGGGCACGATGTCCTGTATGCTAATCATGATGTTTATCATAATGAAGGAGCCCCCGAAGAAGTTATTTCACTTCAAACTTTTTATGAAAAACAATACCTAGTTGAAAATAAACGAATAACTTACATCCAGTTTAAAATTACCTAATTATATTGCTGATTTGGAAACCATTAATCTTTTTTTAACTACTTTTTTTGCATCGCTTATTGGTGTGATTCCTCCTGGATTAGTGAACATGACAGTGGCTAAAACCTGTGTAGAAAGAGGAAAGAAAAATGGTATTTTAGTAGCTGTAGGAGCATCTTTCGTTGTGCTTTTTCAGGCAGCTATAGCAATACTTTTGGCTAAATATATTTTTTTTAACCCATATGTTAGAAACATTTTATTAAGAACAGGAGTCGTAATATTTTTTTTTATGGCGATATATTTTTTCGCAAAAGCAAAACAAAGAGAAACAAAATTTAGAGTTTCTAAGAATACAAGCAAACGTAGTTTTATTAAAGGGGTAATGATTTCTGGATTAAACATATTGCCAATACCGTATCTTTGTACAATAGCAGCAGGTATGAGTGTTAGTGGAAAAATAGAATACGATGCATTACGGATTGTTTCTTTTTCTACAGCAGCAAGTTTAGGCACTTTTGTAACACTTTATTTTTATGTGTTTTCTTTCTTAAAAATAGAAGAGAAAACAGCTTCAATTGCTAAATACTCTAATTACTTCATGGGAATTTTGATGTTAGTTTTAGTAATAATAACTATGGCTAGAATTGTATATACATGGGGGTAAAAGAATCTAATAATTTTTTTGAAAGAGTTTATGAGGTCGTTAGATATATACCTTATGGACGGGTAACTTCTTACGGTGCAATCGCTAAATATTTAGGCGAAACACGCAGTGCTCGTATGGTGGGCTGGGCAATGAATGCATCCACAAAAGAGGAGGATATTCCTGCACATAGGGTGGTTAATAGAAAAGGCGTGCTTTCTGGAAAACATCACTTTCAGGGCAGTAATTTGATGCAACAATTGTTAGAAAATGAAGGAGTTAAGGTTATAGATAATCAGATTGTTGATTTTGAAAACTTGTTTTGGAACCCTATAAAGGAGTTGTAATTGAAAAAAGTTTAAGCCACTTCATTATAAAATTAGCGTAAATGAAATTTTGTTAACGCGAATTAGTCAATTGCTTTTTACTAGCAAAAGTTAATGCAGTATGGTATTGGTTCGGTCACGCCAAAAGGGAGAATTATGCCACGAGATTTAATGAAACTCGTGTATTGGATAGGTGTACAAAGGTTTTTCAATTCCCAAAATGAGATCCTGAGTATTTTTTTAAGAATCGTTTAAAAAATAAATAAAAATTATTTTAGAGAATTATGTCCTCTTTTAAATTGTTATATAACATACAAGAATTACTCAATTTTATCAATTTCTTTCATTAATCTGTCTGTTTGGGAAAGTGCCACAATGATTTTTTGATAATGTAAAATATCATGAAATTCTAAGGCTCGTGATAAATATCTCTGACTTATGTTATCAATGTAATTTTCTATTACGCCTCATTTCTATTATTTTAATTTTCTCGACTCAATAAATGATTTTACAGTAAGTCTATTTACATCCATGATTCTTGCAATAGCACTGATGGATACATTCTTATCAAGAAGTTCTTTAATACTTTGTTCTTTTCCAGATAATTTAGTGTTTTTAGAAAGGCTTCCTTTTGGTCTTCCTAGTTTCTTTCCTTCTGATTTTGCCCTTGCTAAGGCTTCTTTAGTTCTTTGAGAAATTAAGTTTCGTTCAATTTCAGCAGACAATGGCTCACATAAATATTCTGGGGATTAGGCAAAAAGTTTTTCCATTCTAAAGAGAAAAAATTTCACATCAACTACCCCTCTTAAGTTTGCTCTAAACAACTTTATCTTGGAGTTAAAAGATTCTGCATTTGCATTTGTATGTCTTTTTATAAAGAAATTCAAAATAGTTTCTAAGTGATAATTTAAACTGTTAACCACGGTATTAAAGACTGTCATATTTAGAAGCTTTGTTTTTTGCATCCAGTTTATTATTTTTTCTTTTGCTATTTCTCTAGAGGTTTCTTCATATATGTTTCTAAACTCAAGGGTGTGCTTGTATGCCTGATATAAAAGGGGATACTTCTTAAATAATAATTCAGCTCTTATCTTTTGGTTTTCTGTCCATTGGTTAGGTTTTTTAGCAATAATATAACGGCTTCTTGCTAATAATTGCTTGGGAGAATCCTCATTATCAAAACTAAATGGAATGTATTTTAACCCTTGTTCTTTTGCAATTTTGATTGCTTGATTCTCTTTTTCTATGTATCCGTCCGATAAAGTACGTTTAATTTTGTTTATTATACCCTGGTAATAATTCCTCTAGTTTTAGTACACTATGGTCAGGTAATTTTTCAAGAGTATCCGTAAGCCATTCTCTAGGGTTTATATTATTCATTTTGCAAGTTCCAAAGAAAGAGTATAGCATGGCTGCATTTTGAGCTGCCTTATGAGATCCTGCAAAGAGGTAATTTTTTCTTCCAATAGCCAGTGGTCGTATAGCATTTTCGATACGGTTGTTGTCCAATTGAATTCTTCCGTCTTCAAAAATAGTTAGGAACTTGTGGTATTGATTTACAAAATAAGTCATTGCTTTACCAATAGTACTTTTAGGTAATACCTTAAACTGTTCTTCTGTAATCCAATCTTTAATATTTTGGAGTAATGGTTTTATTCTCTCCAATCGTAAATTTTTAATTTTTCCGAAATCTTCTAGAGCGAGTTATCTCCTTGATCAAAATGGTG
>CAVYIL010000159.1:0-17592 GCA_963768325.1 uncultured Flavobacteriaceae bacterium
ATAAGAAAAATGGTATAAAAACTGTTTATTAAGAAACAGGAAGTTCTACGACCTTCTTATTACTAAATCGAACTTTAAAACGATTAACGATATAGAATAATACAGGAACAATTATTAAAGTAAGGAAAGTTGCTATAATCAACCCATAAATAACTGTCCATGCTAAAGGTCCCCAAAATATTACATTGTCTCCTCCTATATATATTTTAGGGTCGAACTCCGAAAATAATGAGAAAAAATCAATATTAAATCCTATTGCCAATGGTATTAAACCTAAAACAGTAGTAATGGCAGTTAGTAAAACAGGTCTTAGGCGAGCTCTACCACCTTCGACAATAAGCTCTAAAACTACTTCATTGGGTAATAAATCCTCATCAGCTATATTATGCTCTACTTTCTTACGATCTATAAGTAACTGTGTATAATCCAATAGCACCACTCCATTATTAACTACGATCCCTGCCAGAGAAATAATGCCCATCATGGTCATCATAATCACAAAAGAAGCCCCTGTTATTAATATACCTCCGAATACACCTATAAAACTTAAAAAGATAGCAATCATAATTATAGTAGGTTTCGAAATAGAATTAAACTGAAAAATCAAGATTAACATAATAAGTCCGAGTCCTGAAAAGAATGCCCCCATTAAAAAGCTCATCTGTTTACCTTGCTCTTCTATCTGCCCCGTATAATCAATTTTTACACTATCTGGTAATTTACTAAAACCTTTCATCTCATTTTGAATCTGAGAGACAATTGCACCCGCATCGGTAAATCCAGGTTGTAATCCAGAATATACGGTTACAACTCTTTTGGCATCTTTATGTTTTACTGCACTAAAAGAAGAGGTGTTTTTTTGGGAAGCTACAGCAGAAACAGGTATTTCTTTTAATTTTCCCGTAGCTGGATCTCTAAATGTAATATTTTGATTAAATAATGCGCTTGTATTATATCTATTTTCTTTATTAAATCGAACATAAATATCATAATCTTTTCCTTCTTTTTTGTAGACTCCGGCTTTTTCACCAAAAATAGAACGACGTAATTGGTTACCTACTTGACCTGCAGAAACCCCTAGTTCTCCCGACTTTTCTCGATCAACAACTACTTGCATAGCAGGCTTTCCTTTGTTAACATCAATCTTTAACTCTTCTATACCAGAAATATTTTTTTCAGTAATAAAATTCCGCATTTGTTCTGCTACAGTAATCAATTCATCGTAGTTATCCCCTTCAATTTCTATATTGATAGGATACCCAGCAGGAGGACCAACAGCATCTTTTTCTACAGATATTGCTACCCCTGGGTATATTCCTTTTAATGCATCCTGAACTCTTTGACGAAGTACTTCGGAGTCTTTTCCTTTTCTGTGTTTATATTCCCTCATCGCAGCAATGATCTTAGCACGATGCGGCATTTCTGCATTACTTCCTCCATCAGTTTGTGGATTTCCTGCCCCTTCTCCTACCTGAGCAACTGCAGATTCTACTAAGAAATTATGATTATTACCATCTATATATTCTTTATCATTTAATATTGCATACACTCTTTTTTCGATATCCTTAGTAATCGCATTTGTTTTTTCTATATCCGTTCCCTGAGCATACTCTATGTATACGATAATTTGATTTGGTTTATTATTCGGAAAAAATTCGATTTTAGTACGCTGAGATTTTAATGAAATCCCAAACATAGCAAAAACAATAAATAACAATATAAATGTACCTATAACAAATCCATATGATCTCCACCCCTTTAAAGCAAAAGATAAAAATTCTTTGTATTTAGTTTCTAACCAAACTAACACTATCCTCTGAAAGTAATTTGCTAACCCTTTAAGCACGTACTTGTATATCCAAAACAAAATTGCTGTAAATATCATTACGCTTCCTAATCCATGAATTTCTTTCCCAAATATTAAAATCAACGTTCCAAAACCAATCAATACGATACTAAGTCTTATTAGCTGCTTGGTTGTTAATATTTTTTCACCTGTCTCCATAAATTTAGAAACTAACATAGAATTAATGAAAATTGCTACAAATAATGATGAACCTAAAACTACAGATAAAGTAATTGGAAAGTACTTCATAAATTGTCCCATTGTACCTGGCCACATTCCTAATGGCACAAAAGCTGCTACTGTGGTAGCTGTGGATATGATAATAGGAAAAGCAATCTCTCCAACTCCTTTTTTGGCAGCTTCTATACGAGACATTCCCTCTTCCTCCATTAAACGATAAACGTTTTCTACAACTACTATTCCATTATCTACAAGCATTCCTAATCCCATAATTAAAGCGAAAAGAATCATCGTATTCATAGTATATCCTAATGCGGACAATATCATAAATGACATAAACATAGACATTGGTATTGCAAATCCAACGAATAGGGCATTTCTAAATCCTAAAAAGAACATTAACACACCTACTACCAATATAATCCCAAAAATAATATTGTTTACTAAATCATCTACTTGGTTTATAGTTTTAGCAGATTGATCGTTTAATATACTTATATTTAAATCTTTTGGGAACACGTTATCCC
Organism: uncultured Flavobacteriaceae bacterium; assembly: GCA_963768325.1. Lineage (GTDB taxonomy): Bacteria > Bacteroidota > Bacteroidia > Flavobacteriales > Flavobacteriaceae > Aquimarina. The sequence continues at coordinate 2,554 of CAVYIL010000159.1, forward strand.
TAGCGTCTTTTACCAAAAGGTTTATTTTTTCTGCAGCTTCAACCATATTCTTACCAGATCGCTTTTTTACTTCTAGCATCACTACATTGCTTCCATACTCTCTTGCATAGGTAGTTTTAGTTTCGTCTTTAAAAGTTACTTTAGCAATATCTCTTAAGTATACAGCTCCGTTAATAGATTTAACAACAAAATCATTTAATTGTGCTGGATTCTCTATTTCTCCTAATATTCTAATTGTACGCCGTTGTCCACTAGTAATCAAGTTTCCTGCCGACATGGTCACATTTCCATTTCTAATCGTATTAATGACATCATCAAAACTAACCTTTGCTGCCATCATCTTAAAAATATCTACTGCAACTTCAACTTCCTTTTTTTGTGCGCCTCGTATATCTACTTTTTTAATTTCCGGAAGATCTTCAATCTCATCCTCTAAGTATTCCCCAAATAATTTTAATCGATCAACAGGATAATCTCCTGAAATATTGATATTCATGATCGGAGTTTCTTCTGAAATATTTAAATCAAAAACATTTGGTTCTACTTTTGCCCCATTAAATGTAGGCCAATCTCCATTAGCTTTTTCCCCATCAACTTCATCTTTAACTTTTTGTTTAGCAGCAGCAACTGTAATCTCTTCATCAAACTCAACCGTGATAATAGCATAATCTTCTTGAGAAGTAGAGATTATTTCTACCACATTGCTTACGTTTTTTAATTTATCCTCTAAAGGATCAACAATTAGCCGCTCTACATCCTCAGAGGTATTCCCTGGATAAGGTACACTTATGTATATTTTTGTTTCTTTAATTTCAGGAAAACTTTCTCTTGGTAACGAAAAATAAGCCGAAAGCCCTAAAACTAAGAATATAGCTATTATTACATAAATAGTTGTTTTATTGTCTATTGACCAAGACGACAACTTAAATTCCTTATGTACATTTTTATTATTTACTTGCATAAGGATTTAATTTAAAATTATTACTTTCTGTCCATCTCTTACGCTTCTTGCTCCTTCATTAACAATAGCATCTCCATTTTTGATTCCATTAAGAATTTCGATAAAATCGCCTTGAGTTTTTCCTGTTTTTACGGTAACTTTTTTTGTTACAGCTATGTTTTCAGAATCTTTAGAAGAAGTTATAAATGTGTATTGATTACCTTCTGAATTTTCTGAAATAATACTTTGGGGTATCATTATAGCAGCTTTGTTTATGTAATCTTTGATTTTTACTTTAGCAGTAAGATTAGGTTTTATAATACCCTCTTTATTCGGGATTTCTATTTCTACTGTAAATGATCGGTTATTAGGATTAATATAATTTCCTACTTGTCTTATTTCAGTATTTATAGTTTTTCCTATAATTGGGAAATAAACCTGCACTTCTTTTCCTACAGTAACAGAAGTTATATAACTCTCAGGAACTTCGGTTTCTATATACATCTGATCCAGATTAACTATTCGGATTAAAGGGGTTTGTCCAGGAGCCACTACACTGCCTTGTTCTGTAATAATATCATCAATTATTCCTGAAAAAGGAGCATTTACTGTTGCTTTAGCCAATTGTTGTTTAATTTGATCTACTGCGTTTTTTTGCGCTTCATAATTGGTTTTAGCCTGAAGGTATTGGATTTCGGATCCTATTTTCTGATCCCAAAGCCTTTGCTGACGATCAAAGGTTGTCTTGGCTAATTGAGCCTGAACCTCTACCTGAGAAAGCTGTTGACTCAATCCTCCATCGCTAATCCTCGCAAGCACCTGTCCTTTAGAAACTCGCTGTCCTTTTTTTACCAATACTTGGGTAAGTTTTCCTGAATACTCAGGGTATAATATTATATTTTTTTTCGTTTCTACACTTCCTTGTAACTCTAGGTAGTGATTAAAAATGGTATCTTTTGCTATAATTGTTGTTACCAACGGGTATTTTTTTATCGTATCCAATGATGCAATAGCCTCATCTAATTGTTTTATTTGATCTGCAATTGTTTTTTGCTCGTTTACAATTTCTATTCTTTTAGCTCGAATAGCATGTAAATCTCCTTTTTCTATTACTTTATCTATAGATTTTCCGCTTTTTTGTCCACAAGAAATAATGATTAAAAATATGGAAAATATGATGGGTATCTTTTTCATTTGATTCGTTTAATTATTTTGTATGTTTAATATAGTTTCTAATTCGGTTTTTCTGTTAATGATATCTAGCATGGCTTGTAATAATTCTTGTTGAGATGAGAATAATTGCAATTGTGCTTGTCTTAGTTCAAAACTAGTTGCTAAACCTTCTGAATATTTAATTTGATTTTTGTTCTCAATGCGTTCCGAAAGACTTAAATTTTGTTTTGAAATCTCGTAATTTTCTAGTGAAAGTTGATAATTACTCGCAGCAGAGTTGTATTGCAATTGTATTTTTTGCTGTGTTTCATCAAAATTAGTATTTGCCTGCTCCAAAGCTATTTTAGCCTGTTTTGTTTTGGCATTTCTACCCATCGAACTAAAAATAGGAACATTAATACTAGCTCCCAAAATTGAGGATTGAAACCATTTCTGGTCACTATCTAAAAAAGTAAAACTATCATTATTTGCCTGAGTTCCATAATTAACGAACGCAGATATTGATGGTAAAGCTTTACTTTTTTGTAATTTTAATTCTAATTTAGATTGTTCAATAGACAACTGAGAAAGTCTATAATCAATATTATTTTCTATCTTAAACGGCTTAACTGCAATGGACATATCTATGTTTTTCATTGCAAGAGTGTCTAAATCATCTGTTAGAATTGTATTAGAATCTACATCAACTCCTATTGTAAGGTTGAACATCTGTAATGCGATTTTTGCTAGACGTTTTGTATTATTTAATTGATTTACAATGTTGAGTAATGTAATTTGTAGCTGCTCTACATTTTCTTCTTCGGCTAAGCCATTTTCGAAAATATTTTTAGTTTCTGCATAGTTTTTTTCTAAAGTTTCTTTATTCTTTTGAAGAATTTTCACACTTTCGTGAGCAACTAAAACACTTCCATAAGCATTGATTACTCCTTTTTTTACTTCAATTTTAGTCTTTTCTTCTAGATCACTATTATACTGTAAAAAAGTCTTTGCTGCCTGTATTCCTACCAGATAAGAACCATCAAAAATAAGCTGAGTTAAAGTAGCTGATGCAGACATTTGTTGCTTTGGACTAAAAATAACTGGGATAAATCCTTCAGGAGCTTCGGGTATCTGGTTATCTGGATTGGCAGTAATATTATAATATTTGTCCAAATTTCTTATTTGATTGTATGGATCAAAAGCAGCGGCAGGAAAAAAAGAAGTTGGTTGTTTCAATTGATTTTGATAGTCAATTTTTCCATTTATCTGTGGCAATCCAGCAGCAGTAGTTTCCCATTTTCTTTTTATAGCTTTTGCCACATCTCTCCTTGCGTTTATCGACCTATAACTATTCTCTAAAGCAAACCTAATTGCTTCGTCTAGGGTCAATGAATTAGCCACAGGTGGATTCTGTGCTAATGCCGTAGTGGTAATCAACCAGCTAAGACATATTGACCAAAGGTATTTTCTCATAATTTATTATTATTATTATTATTATTATTATTTATTGTTGTTCTATAAGGTTATTTAATATTTTAAGACCGTCACTAGTGGCTATACCTCTAACATGATACTCTATATAATCTTCCATTAGTTTTTTTATAGGAAAAGATTGCAACGGAAACATTTCTCGATCCTTAGTACCACTTAATCCTATAAAATAAAGCCTTGAAATGATGTCTACATCTATATTTTCTCTGTATACTTTTTTTTGTATTCCTCTTTTTAAATTATCAATTATACATTCATTCATTACCTCAAATTGTTTTTTCTTTAGATTACAATATATCCTAGGATAATATTTTTGAAGCTGAAATTGCGGAGATGCTTTTTCATTTTTAAGATTATACATGGCAAAAGTTTTTATTGCATAAAGCTCTTCTATTGGTTCTTTTTTTTTATTTAATATAGAATCAATATCCCCACACACTTTATAAAACATATACTCTGTCGTTGCTTCTATTAATTTTGTTTTATTTTTAAAGTGTGTATAAATCGTTTTTTTAGATATACCCATCTCTGATGCGATATCGTCCATTGTTACACTTTTAAAACCTAAGCTAGAAAATAGACTAGTAGCAGTTTCAATTATTTTCTCCTTCATTATTTTGAGCTAAAATTTTAAACAAATATAAGGAAGGAAACTTTAAGAACAAAAATAGTTTCTAAAGTTTTTTATTGCAATAGCCCTTTAAAAAACCAAACGTTATTTATGAACTAATAATCAATATTTTATGATTAAAAAATCCTATTCTACAGATTGTTTTAATTATTTTGTTCAGAAAATAATTTATCAAAATCATATACACACACCTATACAATTCTCTTCAAAACTATTTTATTTAAATTAAAACTTGATATTTTTTTAAAAAGTTTAACTTACTTTGTACTAAAACCAAGATTTTGCAAACAGTCCCAGAGTATCGAGAATATTTCATTGAATATTTACACCAAAAAAACTTCGTAAAAGAACCCTTAAACCTATATGAACCAATAACATATGTCCTAAATCTAGGAGGAAAAAGACTAAGACCTATTTTAGTCCTAATTACCGCAGAAATTTTTAATTCATCTTATACAAAAGCTCTCGATGCAGCGTTAGCTATAGAGGTTTTTCATAACTTCTCACTAATACACGATGATATAATGGATCAAGCTCCATTAAGAAGAGGAAAAAAAACAGTTCATGAAAAATGGAATGTAAATACAGGAATCCTATCAGGAGATGCGATGTTGATATATGCTTACAGTTTATTAGAAAATTATGATGGGGAAACATTTAAAGAACTAACTAAATTATTTTCGAAAACTGCTATTGAAGTATGTGAAGGTCAGCAATATGATATTGATTTTGAAAGTAAAGGAGATGTTACCATCACTCAATATATAAAAATGATTGAATATAAAACAGCTGTGTTAGTAGGGGCTTCAATGCAAATGGGAGCTATTATTGCCCAAGCTTCAAAAGATTGCAAATCATTAATGTATGAATATGGCAGATTATTAGGAATTGCTTTTCAGTTACAAGATGATTTCTTAGACGCTTTTGGGAATCCTTCTGTATTTGGAAAACAAATTGGTGGAGATATTATAGAAAATAAAAAAACGTTTTTGTATCTGAAAGCTATGGAATTAACTTCTACTGATGAAAAAAACAAATTAATAGAATTGTTTTCATTAAATTTAGAGGACTCTAGAGATAAAATAAATACTGTTAAAAATATCTTTATTAATTCTGGAGCAAAAGATGCATCTAGATTAGAAATAGTAAAATACACTAACAAAGCCTTTTCTATTTTAGATCAATTAGATATTTCTTCAGAAAAAAAAGAGGTCTTATATCAGTTTGGAAACCAATTAATTAACAGAAGTGTCTGATCAATATTCCATCCTATCCGTTAAAACTTTACTTCTTAAAGTATCTGATTCTAAATTATATCCTCAATTTATATTTCAAATACAAAAAGATATTAACCGTGCAGGAATAAATTATAAAATTAATAGCTCTAAACCAGAAGACCTGTTTATTGAAATAAGAAGTTTATTAATGGAAAAAATACAGAATTCTTTTAATGATTATTTAAATTTACTTTACGCCATAGATGTATCAGAAACTCAAATAAGAAATACAAAACCTGAAAACATTAACAATATTGTGGATAACGCTACCTTTTTGTTGTTAAAAAGAGAATGGACTAAAGTTTGGTGTAGAAATAATATTTAAGAAGTGGTTTAAACTTTTTATAATCCTTAAAGTGTGTATGAAACTATTTTTGATTTTTTAACAATAGTTACCGAGCCAAAATTATGATCTGTATCAATAATATAAGCTTTTCCTGTTCTTACATTTACGAATTCCCATTGAAACCCTTTTTTAGTAATTCTAATTTTTGACCTTGCTATAGCGGTAATTGGTGTATTCGAATAAACTTCTGTTATCAAATTAACCTTTTGGATCACTTCGTCTAAATTGCTATTTTTCAAACTTTTTTCAGACACCGAAACTTCTTCATGTATGTTCTTTGATCCCGAACATGCTATCATACTAAATATCAAATAGCTATAAACCAATACTTTTTTCATGTGTGATAAACTTCAAAAACTTTATCAAAATTACGCTTAAAACGTAATTACATAATTTTTCAAAAAGCTTAAAATCAATAAATCCAGTTTATCAACCACAATAACCGATTAAAAGACTAAACCACTATGGACTAAAGTCCATAGGTTTTTAAATCTGACTAAAGTCAGCAGTACGGAATCATTCCAAGATAAAAGAATCTGTATCATTACTAGATTTGCGATGATGCTCTAGATAATCATTTACCATTTTATCTGTAATATTTCCTGTACTCCAACAACCAAATCCTATAGCCCAAAAATGACGACCCCAATAGCGCTTTTTCAGATTAGGAAATTCCTGCTGAAGCTTTCTTGAACTGCGACCTTTCAATTTCTTAACTAGACTACTTACATCCTGAGACGGACGGTACTCAATATGCATGTGAACATGATCTTTACTAACTACGCCTTTCAAAATACTCACTCCTTCTGCATCACAAACCTGAACTAGAATTGACCTACATCGTTTTTGAATATCTCCTTCTAAAACAGGATAACGATACTTGGTACTCCAAACTAGATGAACCGTTAAACGTGATACTGTATGGCCATTTACCCGTTGTTCTGTCATAAGACAAAGGTAAATGTTTTTAGAAGCTAAAGCGAGATGCACTAAAGTGCATAGTTTTAACTAATTCTGAGACCAATAAAATTTAATTTTCTGCTATTTTAGAAGAACACTCTAATAAAAGGAACATATGCACTTCCGTAAATACTTTTATCTGTATCATACAGTACATCATACCTTAAACCTATACTAACCCCCCTATTTCTGTATGCAGCTCCAATAAACAAAGAAGGGTACCAATAATCATTATGTATATTAGCCCCATTAAGTTTGACCACCTGACTTACGCCCATTTCCTCAAACTCTGCAGATAATTGAATTTCTGGAAAAGGATTAAATAAAGATATAAGACTTGCTCCATAATTAGTTGCTTTAATTTTTTTGGAATCGGTATATCCAAAATTTAAACCAAATCCAAGACTAACAAAAGGGTTAAACTCATAAATAGCAGACGGTGCGATAACTCCGTTAAAAGTATCATTAGAAAAACCAACACCTATATTCCCTCCAAACCTAACGTTAGACCAAAAAGGTAAACTTTGAGAATAATTATTCTGACTAAAAAATAAAATTACTAAAAGCGGGAATATATAATTAATTTTAAAAGGTATTTTCACTTTCATTATTAAATTTATAAAAAAATGTTACATAAATATAAAAAAATGAATGCTTAATATACTGTAATTGTTGTATTTTTGTTTCGTTTTAGACAATAATTTGTTTCAAATAACATAAACGACAGTTGAATAGTTACTTATGGATAAATATTCATTTTTAAATGCGGCTCATACCGCGTTTTTTGCAGATTTATACGACAAATATTTACAAAATCCAGATAGTGTAGAGCCTAGTTGGCGAGCTTTTTTTCAAGGTTTTGATTTTGGTTTAGAAAGTACAAATGGTATTGATACTGGTGAGACTATCTATGTAGAAAAAGCTTCTGGAGGCATCATAATTGTCCCTGAAAATGTACATAAGGAATTTCAGGTGATAGGTCTAATAGAAGCTTACAGAACCAGAGGACATTTATTCACCAAAACAAATCCAGTTAGAGACAGAAGAAAGTACTCACCCACTCTAGCTATAGAAAATTTCGGACTAAATAAATCCGATCTCAATACTACTTTTAATGCAGGTGAGATTATCGGGTTGGGTCCCGATAGACTAAGTAATATAATTGTACATCTAGAAAAGATATACTGTGATGCAATTGGTATTGAGTATATGTATATTCGAAATCCAATCGAGCGAGAATGGATTCAATCTAGGATCAATTTTAATGACAATACTTCTAAATTTACCCCTGACGAAAAAAAACACATTCTTAACAAACTAAATCAAGCAGTTTCTTTTGAAAGTTTTTTACACACAAAATATGTTGGTCAAAAACGTTTTTCGCTTGAAGGAGGCGAATCTTTAATCCCAGCCTTAGATGCTTTAGTAGAAAAAGCATCAACCCTTGGCGTAAAGGAATTTGTAATGGGAATGGCACACCGTGGACGATTAAGCACCCTTACTAATATTTTCGGAAAAAGACCTAAAGACATATTTAGTGAGTTTGATGGCAAAGATTATGAAGAAGCTGTTTTTGATGGTGATGTGAAATACCATTTAGGATGGACATCAAAACATAAATTAGATTCTGGGAAAGTAATAAACATGAATATTGCGCCTAATCCATCCCATTTAGAAACTGTAGGATCAGTTGTAGAAGGTATAGCTAGATCCAAACAAGATAAGTATTACAAAGATAATATCTCTCAAGTATTACCTATAGTTGTACATGGAGATGCCGCAATAGCTGGACAAGGCTTAATGTACGAAATCGTACAAATGGCACAATTAGACGGATATAAGACAGGAGGAACCATACATATTGTTGTAAACAACCAAATAGGGTTTACAACCAACTATCTAGACGCTCGTTCTTCAACATATTGTACAGACATAGGCAAAGTTACTCTATCACCAGTATTACATATTAATGCAGATGATGCCGAAGCCGTAGTACATGCTACCAATTTTGCTTTAGACTTTAGAATGAATTTTGGCAGGGATGTATTTATTGATTTATTAGGTTATAGAAAGTATGGGCATAACGAAGGAGACGAACCTAGATTCACTCAACCCAAATTATACAAAGAAATAGCCAAACATCTAAACCCAAGAGATATATACGCCGCTAAATTAATAAAGGAAGGCATTATTGATACGGATTATGTTGCTAAAATAGAGCAAGAATACAAAGCCTCCTTAGAGGAAGAATTAGAAGATTCTCGTAAACAAAAGAAAACAGTAATTACGCCATTTATGCAAGATGAATGGGCTGGTTTCGAAAGTGTACAAGAAGATGAAATGATGAAAGTAGTTAATACCGCATATCCTTTAGACCAGTTAACGACTATAGCTGAAGTGATTACCAAACTACCTTCTGACAAGAAATTTCTACGTAAAATTGAAAAAATAATCCAAGATCGAAATGACAGATTCTTTAAAACAGATGAGTTAGATTGGGCCTTAGGAGAATTACTTGCATATGGATCACTTTTAAGTGAAGGGTATGATGTTCGGATGAGTGGACAAGACGTAGAAAGAGGAACTTTTTCTCATAGACATGCAGTAATTAAAGTAGAGGATAGCGAAGAGGAAGTGACACTTTTAAACAACCTTGAAGTTAATCAAGGGAATTTTTATATCTATAATTCATTATTATCAGAATACGGGGTAGTAGGATTTGATTATGGATATGCCATGGCAAGTCCTAACACTTTAACTATCTGGGAAGCACAATTTGGTGATTTTAGTAATGGTGCCCAAATTATGATCGATCAATATATTTCATCTGCCGAGGATAAATGGAAACTACAAAATGGTCTAGTTATGTTGCTTCCTCATGGATACGAAGGGCAAGGCGCAGAGCACTCCTCTGGTCGAATGGAGAGATACCTTCAATTATGCGCTAAGGACAATATGTTTATTGCTGACGTAACAACTCCTGCTAATTTATTTCATTTGCTACGTAGACAAATGAAAGCTAAATACCGAAAACCTCTTATTGTATTTACCCCAAAAAGTTTATTGAGAGACAAAAGAGTAGTTTCTTCCAAAGCAGAATTTACTGATGGTAGTTTTCAGACAATAATCGATGATAAAGATGCGAAAAAAGGAACTGTAAAATCACTTGTATTCTGTACAGGTAAGTTCTATTATGATTTATTAAAAGAAAAAGAGGAACGAGACAGACAGGACATAGCTTTGGTAAGGATAGAACAATTATTCCCTTTACCGACAACAGAAATGGATAAATTGATTAAAGATTACGATCCAGAAGATATTGTTTGGGCTCAAGAAGAGCCAAGAAATATGGGAGCATTAAGCCATATATTAATGAATTACAACGGATCTCAACGATTTAGATTTGTAAGTAGAAGAGCATATGGCGCTCCTGCGGCTGGTAGTGCTGTACGATCTAAACGCAGACATCAAGAAGTAATTGAATGTGTTTTTGATAAAACGAAGGATAATCAGAAGATATAGTTTTACATTTCAATAAAATACACCTACTATCTTTCTTAAAATCTTTATTTTAGACAATATAAAACACCCTTATTGGGTAATACATAAGAAAAAGTAACTATAATAATGGATTTCCGTTTTTGATTAGCACTAAAAACAGAAACAGGAAAATTCTATAATAGATAAATTGATAATTATGGCTTTAGAAATGAAAGTCCCTTCACCGGGAGAATCCATTACAGAAGTAGAAATAGCACAATGGCTTGTAGAAACCGGTGATTATGTCGAAAAAGATCAGGCAATTGCTGAAGTTGATAGCGATAAAGCAACGCTAGAACTACCTGCTGAATCTAGTGGAATTATTACTCTGATGGCTGAGGAAGGGGATGCTGTAGCAGTAGGACAGGTAGTTTGTCTTATTGATACAGATGCTGCAAAACCAGATGGTGCTGCAAAACCCGTTTCGGTAGTTGAAACTCCTGCTGTCGAAGCTAAAAAAGAAGCTACACCTCCTCCAGCAGCTACACCTGTTAAAACAGAAACTTATGCTACAGGAACAGCTTCTCCTGCTGCAAAAAAAGTTTTAGCCGAAAGAGGTATTGATCCTTTACAAGTTAACGGTACTGGTCGCGATGGTAGAATTACTAAAGCGGATGCAATTGATGCAGCAGTACCATCAATGGGAACACCTGGCTCTGGCAGCCGAGGGACTGAACGCAAAAAACTATCCATGTTACGTCGTAAAGTCGCTCAACGTTTGGTTTCTGTAAAAAATGAAACAGCTATGTTAACCACTTTTAACGAAGTGGATATGCAGCCTATTTTTGATTTACGAAATCAATACAAAGATACTTTTAAAAACAAACATGGTGTAGGACTAGGGTTTATGTCTTTCTTTACATTAGCTTGCGTCAGAGCTCTAAAATTATTTCCTGCCGTAAACGCTATGATTGATGGAGATTTTATGATCTCTAACGACTTTCATGATATTAGTATTGCTGTTTCAGGTCCAAAAGGCTTGATGGTTCCAGTAATTCGTAATGCTGAAAATCTAAGTTTTAGAGGAGTAGAATCCGAAGTAAAGCGATTAGCAATTCGTGCCAGAGAAGGACAAATTACTGTTGATGAAATGACAGGGGGAACTTTTACCATTACTAATGGTGGAGTTTTTGGAAGTATGTTATCTACCCCTATTATTAATCCTCCACAGAGTGCTATTTTAGGAATGCATAATATAGTAGAGCGTCCAATAGTTAGAGATGGACAAATTGTTGCCGCTCCAATAATGTATGTCGCGTTATCCTATGACCATAGAATAATTGACGGAAAAGAATCTGTAGGTTTTTTAGTAGCTGTAAAAGAAGCTCTAGAAAATCCAGATGAATTATTAATGAACAACAACATAACTAGAGCTTTAGAACTCTAGTTATACTAGCCATAAAACTACTTATAGTAAAGTTGATTCCTAATTAAAAACAGGTTCTGCTTTACTATAAGTAGTTTTTATTTTATCATAACGCTTCATTTGAGTTATTCTAATAACATCCATTTTCCTTATGAATTTATCTCTTTAAAATAGTCTATATTTAATAGCAAAACCATTTAAGATCAACCTCAAAAGTTGTCTGTAAAATGAAAATATTCTGGTTAATCTATATACGAAGAATTCTACATTTTTGACCCTTCTTAACTGTTTCTAAACGCTTTTATTTTAGCATTAAAGATTTGACAGAAACATTAGTACTCCTATTTATAAAGTAATTTAATATAGATCTGTAGTTTATTATAGTATTAAATTCTTTAAAACCTGTTATCTCATTTTTCTTATGAAATTTTGTAAGTGACTTTTAGTTTGTAGCACATGTATGTTTACAATATTTTCGGATACAAACAAAAAAGTATAGAACCTTCAGAAGTTATATGTTTTTTACTACAGAAGAGGATATTTATAATCTTATGCTTAAATTTGTAACATAGTGAATAATTTCGCCTCTTTTTAATCTTCTAATATTTAAAAACCATAAAGACATAAAACAAATTAAATTATATTTGGTATTGGTAAAGCTAATACACCTATAGTTAAAACAAATATTACTATTGTAAGCATTGGAAGAATTATTGACTAATTTTGTAGAATTAAAATAAGAATTTATTTAAAATATCAAATAACTATGGCATTAGAAATAACAGATGCTACTTTTGATGAAGTAGTACTTAAAAGCAATAAACCTGTATTAGTTGATTTCTGGGCAGCTTGGTGTGGTCCTTGTAGAATGGTAGCTCCTATCATGGAACAAGTTAGTGCAGAATATGAAGGTAAAGCTATTGTGGGAAAAGTAGATGTTGATTCAAATCAAGAATTTGCTGCTAAGTATGGGGTTAGAAATATACCAACTGTACTGGTTTTTCAAAACGGTGAAGTAGTAGGACGACAGGTAGGAGTGTCTCCTAAAAACGTTTATACTGAGGTGTTAGACTCTCTTTTGAAGTAAAAAGGACGACTAATTGTCAATGATTTTTTATATTCAATTAGGAGTCTTATAATTTTATATAATACCTCTGTTTTTTCAGAGGTATTCTTATTTATAATAATAGTATCTAAAAAAATAGTATTACTTAAATATTTTTTTGTACATAGTTATAATCCGTATATTGTTTGCAATAAATTAACCCCAAGAAATTTACTCTCATTCTAGATCGTATATAGAAACATATGGATATTCAAAAAGAAATAAACAATACCAGAGGATTTATCAATCTTGAGTTATTGGCTAAACAGGTTGTGGAGGGCTTTATTTCAGGAATGCACAAAAGTCCTTTTCATGGGTTTTCTGCAGAATTTGCAGAACACAAAGTATATAATAGTGGCGAAAGCACCAAGCACATTGATTGGAAGCTCTTCGCTAAAACAGATAAATTATACACCAAACGGTATGAAGAAGAAACCAATCTAAGGTGTCATATTATAATAGATAACTCTTCTTCTATGCATTACCCCTCTATAAAGGAACATTATTTAGGATCATTAAATAAAATTAGTTTTTCGGTTTTAGCAACAGCTTGTTTAATGAATATTTTAAAAAAGCAAAGAGATGCTATCGGATTGAGTATTTATAGCGACCAATATGATTATTATGCTCCAGAGAAAGGAAGTGAAAGGCATCACCAAATGCTTTTGAGTAATTTGAATGATACACTTCTTACAAAATCAGATTCCAGAAACACAGAGACCTATCTGTTTCTCCATCAAATCGCTGAAAAAATTAATCGTAGATCATTAATATTTTTATTTACAGATATGTTTCAGGTATCATCTAATTCGGAGACAACCGCTACGGCGCGGACGTCACGCGCTGGCGGTGCGAATCCGCGACCGGGCGACCAGCCAAGCGCGTTGCAGCAGCCACGACCGCGAACGGTCGAGCCGCTCCGCTTCGATGGTGAGGTGGAGCCACGTGCTCAACGGGAGCTCGATGGGCACCGGACGCTTGCGGCCAGCCATGAGACGGCTCGAACCGGCCTGCGCATGGGTGTCCGCCGTCCCGACGTCGGCGCAGCCAATCGACCAGGCCATGCGTGCGCAGTACGACACGTCACGCCCGAGCTTTTCGGCGTACCTCTCCATGTCGCGCAACATGGGTGTGGTCAGGTGCAATTCCGGGTTGCGCTCCATCGGGGCGCGGCCGAATCGAGCGCGATCCCAAAACAGGCTGATGGCGAGGTTGTAGACCGTGGGTATCTCCAGCCGACGCTTTCGCATCTCCCCCCACACGGCCAAGAAACCAGCGGGCTCAGACGACCGCCGCCGAAATCAGCAAGGGTGTGCAGAGGGTCCACATCACGACCAGCTGAAGAGCATCCAGCGCTTGGCGGCGCTCGTCGAACCGGCTGGCGATTCCGGCGCGGGTTCCCTCCAAGAGGGTGAGTGCGCGGTGGGCTCCGCTCGCCGTCCACATCACCAGAATCGATCCCCGTTTCGTGTCGGCCGGGACGCGCATCGCGGTGCCATCCGACAAAAGACCCCAGCCATCGCCGAAGCAAACGCCAGCCTCTGCAGCGTCCGCCTGAGTGCGGCGCCGTCGCAGGCGCCTGCGCAACAGAAGAATCAGCACCGCGGCCAGCAAGGCCACCACCGCCAGCGCCGAATAGGCCCGCGGCGGGGTGAGCGACTGCCGCACGTGGTGGGGCAGAAGGCGACTGTACGACGCGAGATTCTCCGCGTTCACGGTGGACACGAGCTGCCCTCCCGCCTCGACGAGATAGAGCCGATGCTGAGGATCGTAACGCAAGTGCACGGCCATCTCGCGGGGTACGTAGCCAGGTCGCGCGGTCACGCGGTCCCCTCGGCGGAGCAGCGTGTAGCAGGGCGAAGCGCCATCGCAGACCCGAACGAGGGTGACCCCCTCTTTGTGTTCGAGCTCGTCCACCACGAACATGCCTCCGGAGCGTTCCGGATCCATGTGGGCGAGCACCGGCTGCGAGACGCGATACGCCTCCGGCCCCGGCCAGCGCAGGCCATCGGCGAGGGTGAGCCCGAGCACCGCGGGCACGATCAGAAGCGGGGCCCAGGTCATGAACGCCACGAGCCACTCGCTTGCGGGGCGGTGCTGGAGCCGGCGCCGAGCGATGATCGCCGCCGCGGTGGCGCAGAGCGCTGCCAACAGCACCGCGATGATCACCGCTTGAACGCTCTCGCGATCACGTGACGTGCTATCGACGAAGGCGGGGCCCATGAGCGGCT
>CAVYIL010000160.1:0-6187 GCA_963768325.1 uncultured Flavobacteriaceae bacterium
CGATCTTAAACCAAACACAACAATCAAAATTAATAGAAATTAGGATATTACATAGTTATAAACCAATGTGTATAAAATAGATGATTTTTGAAAATAAAAATTTAGTGCAATCAGAAATTGTTGACAAATAATCCATTTCTGTTTATTTCGGGTGAATAGTTACCTTGTCTGTAAGGTTCCCCAAGATAATTCCATCTATGTGATACAGCAGCCACTAACAATCTATCGAATAGGTTGTCAAAGTGACGTCTGTTGAACTTATAACAGAATTCGTTCAGGTAATTCTGTAAAAAATCATCGTCTATTCTATAGTGTACATCTAACAGTAATCGTTTTGCGTTACTTATGGCAGTATGAACCCACGGAAGAACCTTTATAACATCCTTTTTTGGTATTACTTTGGAATCGATTTCAAAATCTTGATCCAAATCCACATAGCTCGTAGATTTATTCGATACAATCTTTGTACCTTTCTCTACGGACTCTTTTATTGCATTGGTCACTTCTTCCTTTTTTAGGGATTCTATAACTTTCATTTTTAAATACCCTACTTGTTTTTTCTTGCCATGCTTTTTGGGATTGTGATTTTCTTTAGCATCTCGTGATTCAATACTTACCAAAACCGTTGTTTGGCGTTGACTACCACCTCCCCGTTTTAAAGGTTCGGATTTATCCCTTGTGATGGAAACTGTATCAAAGAAACCTTCGTCAAGCTCTATCTCTTCATTAAGTTGATACGCCTCGTCCCTAAGTCCCATTACACTTCGTAGCTTATGTACCATTGCCCAAATGGGTTCGTATCGCTTATGACCTAATTGACGTTGAATCTCCTTAGCTGAAAAAGATTTCTTAGTGCTTGTAATAAGATGCATAGCTATGAACCAATACTGGAACGATAGCTTACTGCCATGCATTACCGTTCCACTTTTAAGAGTAGTTCGGTGTTGACATTTTTTACATTCCCATTGCTCACGATTCTTTTCCAATAATGTGAAGTATTTCCACATTTATTGCAGGTAATACCTTCCTTTAGCCTGTATGATTTAAATGCTTCTCTACAACTTTGCTCATCAGGAAAGTGCTTTGTGAATTCTATTAATCTCATAATTTAAAATACAAAAAAACTAACGGGGAAACAAAAGGATAAGCATAAAATATTTTATTATCGTATAGCAATTACAGAAATTTCTACATTAACAAATTTAGGCAAAGCAGCAACAGCAACAGTTTCTCTTGCAGGAGCAGTATCATGATTAAAATAGTTACCATATACTTCGTTAACCTGTGCAAAATTATTCATGTCCGTTAAGAAAATAGTAGTTTTAATAACATTTTCAAAAGTCATATCTACATAATCAAGAATTGCTTTAATATTCTGCATTACCAGCTCTGTCTCTGTTTTAATATTATCTAAGACTAATTCTCCTGTGCTAGGATTTATAGCAATTTGACCAGATGTATATAGAGTATCACCATGCATTATAGCCTGATTGTATGGTCCGATTGGAGCAGGAGCCTTAGAAGTGGTTATTATTTTTTTCATAGAAAAAAGTATTTCGGAATTAGAATAAACTATTTTAATAAATATTTAGAGTTATAATACAAGAGAAAAAAACCTCTTATGAATCTTATTTTGTTTTAAAATCTTTAAAATAAACCCATTATAATTTTCTGTCAGGAGCTCGTCTTTTATCCCATTTGATATCACTAAGGACAGAAGACTTAATACCTATAAAGAAGTTCCATGAGGTTCTATCACTAAAAGGAATCCAATTAAAACTCATCATCCAACTTTGTAAATCTCTCTGAAACCTTAAACTTGTGTATGTAAATCCTAAATCTTTAAGATCGTAACCAGATGAAACACCAACAGACCATCTCGGAGCAATTTCTAAATCACCTGAAAACATTAAAGAATGTGAAGAAATTTCATTTTGTCTCGCAGAATTATTATAATTGACTGTATATGATAATCTTAGAGACCATGGGATTTTATACATATAATCTTCTACATCCTTATCATTCGTTTTTTTATCTTTATTTACTGGTTCTGAGTCCTTAAAATCGGTACCACCCCCAAATAAATTATCAGGTCTTCCTCCGTTTCTAAAATTCTGATTATCTATAGGATCTTCATTAGATTTGCCTTTTTCGAAATCTTTACTAGAGAAAGAATAACCAAAATTAGCACTTGCAGAAGTTAATCGTAGCAAGCTACCGCCATTGTCTTTATTCCAAACATCTATTTTATTATTATTGCTATTCAAAGCGTAAGGATCTAGTGTAGCATTAAAATTTATGTCTAGTTTATTTTGAACAATTGGGATATTTCCACTTACATTTATCGGGTTTAATTTTAAAGAATCTCCTGCAAAATTATACGAAGAACTAATACTTAGGTTACTAATCAGTTTGATTTTTTTTAGCTCAGTAGCTGTAGTATCTTTACTTTTTACTTTTGCTTCAATATCATTTGTTAAACCAAATGAAATACTACTAGAAAAATTTTTACTAGGCACACCGTATAGACTACCTTCAAATTTAGAATATTCTACTGTTTTTTTTTCATTAATTTTAGTAGTGCTAGGATCATCAGGTATTACGTAAGTGTCATAATATTGACTAAAAGCAGGAGTTATATTATAACTAAGGTTCGGTCTTATGGTATGCCGTATAGCTTGTATCTTTTTGTCTTTTTTAAATTGAAAAGTACCATATATGGTAGTATTTATACCAGTGTTAAATCCATAAGTACGATAAGTATCAAAGCCTTTTATGGTGTCTTTGATGACTTTACCTACACCTTTATCTCCTTTAGGATCATAACTTTGTTTTATAGTTTCAAACACCCAATTTTCTGAAAAATTTACGCCAAAATTAAGACTAAAATATTTAAGTGCTTTCACGGTTGTACTTATAGGTATTTTGTGCTGCATACCTAATTGCGCTTTTTTAAACATCTCAGATTTAAACAATTCTTCGTCTGTAGTAGTGAATTTGTTTGCTGCTGTAAAGGTGTATTGAGTATTTATATTTTGGATCAATCCTTTTTTTAAGCCCACTTTTGGCTCAAAAGGAAAAATTCTAGACACATTTACATTGACATTTGGTAAAGCCAAGTCTATAACACCTGTATTGGCGTTAGAGGTATGGTTAGCAGCAGTAGAAATAACTACCTGAGGATCTCCGGGAATTGTTTTTGTATAACTAACAGAGGAACTAAGCTGGTTATTCAAAAAGTTACCACTGTTTAGTTGGTTTGTAGAAGTTCGATAAAAGTCACTACTACCAAAGTTTACTGAAGCATTAAAATTCGAATTTGGATTAGATTTAGGATCCTTACTATGATTCCATTGAATATTATAGGTTTTAGTTTGCGTAAAATCATCAAAACCTCTTTCGCTGTTTAAATTATTTTCATACCTAAATCTTAGATTACCTCTAAATTTATACCGTTTGGCATAAGCAGATTCCACAGAAAACGTAAAACTGCCGTTTGTATAATAGTCTCCTGTAAGCGTTAGATCAGCATAATCACTCATAGCAAAGTAGTATCCTCCATTTTGCAAAAAATAACCTCGGTTATTTTCTTCACCATAGCTAGGAATAATAAAACCAGATGTTCGATCCTCTGTTAGAGGAAAATAACCAAAAGGCAAACCTAATGGAGTAGGAACATCAGCGATAAACATATTCACTAATCCAGTAACAATTTTCTTTTTTGGTACAAATTTGATACGTCTAGCATAGAAATAATATTCGGGATTTTCAATATTTTCAGAAGTAGTAAATTTTACATTACTCATATAAATAACCGAATCATTTTCGCGTTTAGAAATTTCATTTTTAATTTTAAAACCATTTTGTTCGGTTCTAGAATTATAAATTAACGCTTTTTCTGTGTCAAAATTAAAACGAATAGAATCGGGTTCAATAACATTAGAACCTTGTTTAAAAATAGGAGTCTGTGTATACTCGCCAAGAGAATCTTTTATCCCATAAGCGTAGACTTCATTTTTATTATTATTCATGATGATAAAACCAGCATTAAGCTTCATATCACCATAAACAATCTCTGCCTCATCATATAGATACATCTTGTTTTCTTTGCGACTTAGTCGCATATAATCTTTAGCTTTATAGACAACTTTATCCGTTAAAAATTCGGATTTATTAGCTAAGGAATCCTGTTTGGTAGAATCTTGATTCTTTTCCTTAAGTAGTTCTTCAGAGTTTATATTGATTGTATCCTTAATGCTATTTTTGATTTCAGAAATAGAATCTCTTGTTGCCGCAATGGGAACATTGGTTATATTGTTAGTTTCTTGCCCTACTGTGTAATAAATACAAAACAGTGAAAAACTTAGTGAATAAAGTATGTAACGTACCGTTGTTTGCAATGATTTATGTCCTATTTTTGTATAACTATAGCTTAGTTTATGAAGAGCCAAAATTACATATATTTTTTATGTGACGAATGTAATTCCTGAAAAAATAATTTTTTATATTAATTGCATATGTTCTGAGTTATATATTAATAATAAATTGTATGATAATTTTAAAAAATTATAATTTTAAAATGATTATACTTGTAAATACGGATGCTTTGTGTAAATGTTTCAAGTTAAATAATATTTTTTAGTAATAAATGAGAAAGATAACAATAGGTTTTAGTTTATTAACGATAACGAGCTGTTTTTTATTAGCTTTTACTACAGGTAATAAATTAGATAATAATAAATTCATAGTTGTTTTGGATGCGGGTCACGGCGGTCATGATCCAGGCAATACAGGTAATCGATATAAAGAAAAGGACATAGCTTTAAAAGTAGTATTATCCGTTGGAGCTGAATTAGAAAAGGATAATAGATTTAAAGTGATTTATACCCGAAAAACGGATAAGTTTATAGAATTACACGAAAGAGGTAGTATAGCAAATAGAGCTAAAGCAGATCTTTTTGTATCCATACATTGTAATTCTCATCATACACAAGCTTCCGGAACAGAGACATTTGTTTTAGGATTAAACGCCAATGATGAAAATTTTGATGTGGCAAAAAATGAAAACTCAGTAATTCTTCTCGAAGATAATTATCAAGCAAATTATGAAGGATTTGATCCCAATTCTCCCGAATCCATCATTGGTTTAACATTAATGCAAGAAGAATATTTGGACCAAAGTCTTACGTTGGCTAGCTTTGTTCAAAATAAATTTGAAAAATATTTAACCAGAAAAAGTAGAGGAGTAAAACAAGCTGGATTTGTCGTTTTGCATCAGACCTATATGCCAAGCGTATTAATAGAACTAGGATTTTTAACCAATAATAAAGAAGGGAAATATCTAAATTCAGGAAAAGGACAAAAAGAAATGGCTAAATCGATAAAGGCAGCAATAATTGATTATAAAGAAAGTCTTGATAAAGTTTATACAGTTTCGGAAACAAAAATAAAGGAGAGCCCAGTAGTTGATACAATTGTTAAGGAAAGTAAAAATATTGATGGCAGTATAGTATTTAAGGTTCAAATATCGGCGAGTTCTAATGATCTTCCACTTCAATCATCTAATTTTAACGGGTTAGATCAATTGTCCAAGATTCAAACAGGAAATTTGTTTAAATATTATTATGGAAACACTTCTAATTACAACAAAATAAAAGAGTTACAAGAGGTAGCGATAGAAAAAGGATTCGATTCTAGTTTTGTAGTAGCTTTTCGAAATAATGAAATAATCCCACTATCAGAAGCGCATAAAGTTAACATTCCAACGAATTAATCTAAATAAATACTGATAATTCGTTTGCTAATAATCGGTATAAATACATTTTTTATTCTAAATTTGTGTCCTAAAACATATTAAATTTTGAAATTTACTCGAGAAGTCAAAACAGGAATCTTAGCAATATGTGCTATCGCACTTTTGATTTTTGGATACAGTTTTTTAAAAGGACAGAATCTATTAGAAACTAACCGGACACTGTATGCTGTCTATGAGAATGTTGAAGGGTTAATGCCTTCTTCGCCCGTAACTATTAATGGATTAGTAGTAGGGAAAGTATTAACAATTGATTTTGCGGATACTAGTGGTAATCTTATAGTAGCTTTTAGTGTTAATAGTGATTTTTCTTTTTCTAAAAATAGTGTAGCAAAAATATACGGAGGTGGATTAATAGGAGGAAAGTCTTTAGCG
>CAVYIL010000161.1:0-10853 GCA_963768325.1 uncultured Flavobacteriaceae bacterium
CACTTCACCCATTCCACCAGTATTCTTAGTAATATATAATCGTCTCATATTATCCGTAGTAGTAGAAAACTTTACTTTTACTTTTACAACTTCTCCAGATTTACTATTAATTGTTATGGCTCGTTTATTTTCAATATTATCTTCTGTTACAATTAATTCACCAGCGAATTCAGTATCTGGGTCCGTAATGGCGACATCAGTATTATCATCACTACTACAACTAATGATTAGAAATGTAGACGCAAATAATGCAAGAATAGATTTAAAACTAAATATTTTGTTCATGATCAAATTTGTTTTTAAGGTTTAACTCAAAGTTAAGTAGTTTGAAAATAAAAACATTATGGTAAATACACATAAATAATACTGCTGGAAACAAGTGCTTTGTTTAGAACAAAATATGGTATTAGGATGGTTAATTTCTTACCCTATAACTCCCAGTTGCTTCATCAAATAATATTAAATCTTCGGGAAATAGGTTTGTGAAACTGCGGCATTGTATTAATTCTTTTGGTCTTCCGAACTCAAAACCCTCTTTATTCATTACTATCATTTTATCACATAATTGTATAGCAAAATCAATTTCATGAGTAGAGAAAAGGATAGTTTTTTTAGTTTCCTGAGCTAGACGTTTTAGGAGTTTCAGGATATATGCTTTATGATATACATCTAAATGGGTAGTAGGTTCATCAAGCATAATGAAAGGAGTGTCTTGTGCAATAGCACGTGCTATAAGTACCTTTTGTAATTGCCCATCACTAAGTTCAAAACATTTTTTATCTACTAATTTTGTGATGTGGGTAGCCTCAATAGCTTGTTGTATTTTGTCTATATCCTTATCTGTTAGTTTTCCAACCCAGTTGGTATAGGGTTGTCTACCTAGAGCGACCACTTCTTGAACCGTTAAATTCTTAGAAGCGATCTGCTCGGTCAATACAATACTTAGTTCGGTAGCTAACTCGATGTTTTTGTATGAATCCAGTTTTTTGTCTAACAAAAATATATCCCCAGATAAAGCGGGTTGCACTCTAGATAAAGTACGCAATAAAGTAGATTTACCTATACCATTAGCACCTACCAAACCTACTAATTCGCCTTCATATAGTTTTAGATTAATATCAGCAGCTATCACTTCCATTTTTTTCTTACGGAGAAAACCGATTGTAAGTTTTTCTGTTTTAAGGACAATATTTTGGGTGTCTTGATTGATAGTTTTTTGTTTTTATATTAGGATTCTTAAATTATTATATTTTTTGATCAATTTAGGTTTTTAAAATAACATTTTGCGTTTACGAACTAATAACCAAATTACTACAGGTGCGCCAATTAGAGATGTAACAGCATTAATCGGCAATGTGTAATCAGTATTTGGCAATTGTGCAATACTATCACAGATTAGCATGATCATACTACCTAATAGTATAACTGCGGGGATTAATGTTTTGTGATTAGAGGTGTGAAATAATTGTCGTGTAAGATGTGGTACGGCAAGACCAATAAACGCAATAGGTCCAGCAAATGCTGTAATACTACCAGCTAACAAGCTAGTCGCTATAATAATTAAGAATCTATTTTTTTTAATATTCATCCCTAAGCTACGAGCATAATTTTCTCCTAAAAGTAATGTATTGAGTGGTTTTATAGCCAATATAGCTAATAAGACACCTATTAAAAAAGTAAGGAATAATATAAGAAGATCATACCAGGATAAATTACCAAGGTTTCCCAGTTCCCAAAACATATATTGTTGTAATTGCTCAGCAGGGGAGAAATATGAAAGCACACTAACGATACCAGCTGTAATACTGGCAAACATTAACCCAATGATTAAGATAGCCATAGTATCTCTAACTCGGTTTGATACAGCTACAACTGCAAACAATACGAGGATAGTGCCAATACTAGAGGCTGTTATAGTTGCCCATTTAGTGATTACAAAAGGAGTCATAAAGTTCCCTAAAAAATGAACTCCTAGTATTAATATAGCTACTCCTAGACTAGCACCAGAGCTTAACCCTAATACATAAGGTCCTGCTAAGGGGTTTCTAAATAAAGTTTGCATTAATAGCCCCGATAAACCTAAACCACTACCTACAATAATAGCGGTAAAAGCTTTTGGTAATCTATAATCGATTATTATATGTCTCCAAGACTCTTTTTCTACAGCACCACCAAATAAACTGCTTAATACGTCTTGCCAAGGAATAAATACAGACCCTAAATTAATATTAGTGATAAATACTATCACTACAGTTATGGAGATGCCTATAAATACTTTTTTATATGATTTAGAAACGGTCAATTAATTTAATTTTTTAAAAAAAGATAGTTTATAATTAGTCAATAATTCTGGGTGGGTTATTTTGATCAAATCTTTAAGAATGAGATCAGGATGTATAGAGCCTAATTCATAAAAAAGAGTACCTCCAGTTTTTCCTTTGACTAGTGAAGATGAATATACGGATTCATTTTTAAAAGATTGAAATAACTCATATTTATTATTTATTTTTAGTAATTCATCTAGTGAAGTAGCATTAATAGCTCCTAGCCAATAATCAACTTGTTGTGCTTTATCTAGAACAGTTTCGAAATTAAGATGTATGCTTCCTGTTTTTTGTTCCTTTTTCCAAACATAATTCGTGTTGGCATCAGCTAATAATTTACCCATATAACTGGTGCCACCAGGAACATACCAAACATCTCTATATTCTGTTCCAAACATAACCTTAGGAATACTATTGGCTTGATGGGCAATATTTTTAGCCTTATTGTACTCCATCTCTATCGTATCAAAAACTTCTTTAGCCTTGCTCTCTTTGGTATAGAAAGCAGCAATAAATTTAATCCATTCAGCCCTGCCTAATGGATGTTGTTCCATCCAAGAACCGTTCATGACTACAGGGATTTTAGTTTTTTGGATTAAATCATAAGCCTTAATCGATCCCGTAGCAGAAAAACCAATCACTAATTCTGGTGCTAACTCCAAGACCAATTCCGTATTCAAGGATTGTTCGTTACCAACATCTTGTATAATTCCTTTGTCTACTAAAGCACGGGTTTTTGCTGATGATATATAGTCCGTATGCGGAAAACCAACTAACTTATTCTCTATATTTAGATATTCCATTATTGGTATATCTGTAGTAGAGGTAATAATCGTTTTTTCGATAGGTACTGCTATAAAAGTAGCATTATTATATCCAGTAGGTTTAGTAGAGCCTTTGGGATACAGGATATAAGTAAATTCATATTTGGCATCTGGCCAAGGAGAATTGATAACTATTTTTTTATGTGTTTTATAATTTTCTATGCTAAAACCAGTAGCATACTTTATTTTTTGAGAAATTAGCTCTACATTGACAGTAACAGGCTCACTCTTTTTTTTTTCTTGTTTACAATTGATATGAAAAAGAAAAAGGATTAATATATATTTGGGACTCATTCTGTTTTTTACATTTAGAATATGGAAGTTGAATTAATACTATTTTTCTTATAAAATTACTGCAATAAAATATTCTTTTTTCCTCATCTGTTTCTGGATAAAAATAAACCGTAGTGCTGCTATGCTTAATTTTCTCCTAACGCATATGTAAAAAAAATAAGGCATTTTTTTTACAGTAAATTTATAATAAAAATGGTATAAGTTATTAATTAGGTTTGTTGAATTTTCTATCTTAGAAAGAAAGTATTAAATCTCTAACCGTTCTAGTTCTTCATAATTCTTTTTTAACTTACGGGTCAGAAATCCATATATTAATCGATAAAATAAAGCTATTACACTTATAGATAGAATAACTAATACGATTGCTACAATAATTATCAAGTATATAGCACCTTTTTCAAGGATTAATTGCTCTTTAAAGTTAACCTGATATCCAATTGTTATAAAAGAAATTAAGGCAAAAAAACTAAGATTAACCCATATGTAATATTTCACGGTTTTTCGAGAACGTAGAATATTACACATCAAAATTTTAACAGAATCTGTTGTTTTTATTTTTCTATAATTAAAATAAAATCGAATTATAAAATAAAATAGAACACAATAAGATAATACTGAGGTAAACATAAAAAAGCTGTCAAAATCTTGATTTAGCTTTAGGGTAAGTTTTGAATATTTTTCATTAAACCGTAAAGCAATATCTATCGTAGCCCACAATATGAATTCGAGTATACTGATTATAAAAATCCATCTCACAATCGAAGAGGATTTTTTTAGAATCATTTTATATATTTCATTATAGGACACTTTCGGAAACTCGTTCTCGCGTTTTTTCCAGTCATTTTTTAATAATTCTAATTCATCCATTTCTACGGATTTAATATTTTTTTTAATTTCGTTTTTACACGATTCATCTTCACTCTTGCGTTAATCTCAGTAATTCCTAGCGTATCTGCAATCTCTCTATATGATTTGTCTTCTAAATATAAAAAAACAAGAGCTTTTTCTATGTCATTTAGTTGTTTTACGGATGCATACATAAGCTTTAGTTTTTGCTCCTCTGCATCATCATATTCCTCTACAGATATTTTAAAATTAACATCGTCTATATCTGTTACTTTAACACGTTTTTTAGAGTTACGATACAAAGTGATAGCTGTATTCAATGCTACCCGATACATCCAAGTGCTAAATTTAGAATCTCCCCTGAATTTTGGATAAGCCTTCCATAATTGAATCGTAATCTCTTGAAACAGGTCGTTATGAGATTCTAAATCGTTAGTGTACATACGGCATATCTTGTGCACAATATTTTGATTTTGCTCAAGATTGGTTACAAAACTATGTTCTAACTCTTTATTCACTTTTATCTGTTACTATTTATTTGTATGTATAAAATCAAATATGTTACAAATAAAAACATATTTTTTGAGTATTCAGGGTTTGCTTAAAAAGTACCTCCAAAAAAATTAAAACTCTACCAACTGTTCCAATTTTAAGTTTAAAAATCGGTTGTTTTTTTGTTTAGTATCTGTACTGTTATACTATTTTCTTATAAATTTAACGTAAAAGAAAACGCCTTATTTTTTTCACATATGCGTTAGGAGAAAATTAAGCATAGCAGTGCTACGGTTTATTTTTATCCAGAAGCAGAATAGTTTTAACACATCAACAGTTGATTATTTTTGATATTTTCAAAAAATTATAACTACAAGGACAGTAAGCAGAGACATAAAAATAAATACAAGACAAAACTAGCAAAATTAACAATTTTGATTAGTTTTGTCAACAGTTCAAGCCCTGTTTTTCTTTGGAATTATGTAGGGGTTTGAAATCAAACAAACATCAAAAAATTTGCATACCATTTAGTGTTTTTAATAATTGAAGGTGTTTGTTTTTGTGTAAAAAAATAAAATATGTGGCTTAAAAAACAAATCCCTAACAGTATTACGCTTTTTAATCTTTTTTGCGGCTGCCTAGCTGTGATTTTTGCAGTACAAGGTAACTTAGAATTTACAGCTCTTTTTGCCTTATTGGGGATATTTTTTGATTTCTTTGATGGCTTAGCAGCACGATTACTAAACGCTCAAAGTGAATTAGGGTTGCAGTTAGATTCTTTAGCGGATATGATCACAAGTGGTTTAGTTCCAGGTTTGGTAATGTATCAATTACTATCGCAAGTATTTGGAAAACCATTTTATGTACAACCTCTCACGTGGCAGTCTGATCAGATTTTAGCAAGTTTTGATTGGTCATATATGTCTTTAGTGGGTCTTTTAGTAACTTTAGCTTCTGCATATCGATTGGCTAAGTTTAATATAGATACTCGTCAGACTACCTCATTTATTGGTTTGCCAACACCCGCAAATACTTTATTAATTATTAGTTTACCATTGATTCTAAAATTTCAGCAAGAAGCTTGGATTATAGCTATAATAGTAAATAAATGGTTCTTAATAGCGTTGACATTAATAAGTTGTTACTTACTGAATGCAGAAATACCATTATTTGCTTTAAAATTTAAAACTTGGGGATTTGCAGAGAATAAAATTAGATATGTTTTCATAGTATCAGCACTAGGGTTAATAACTCTACTTAAGTTCATAGCTATTCCTTTAGTGATATTGCTTTATATTTTGATATCTATGTTTTTTGAAAAAAGACATCGTCTTTCATCAAAAAACTAAAAGATATCTCTCTTTATTTCGTCTAAAATAATTTTCGCTGACTAGAAATGAGCAGAAATGTATTTGGTTTTTTTGAAAATACAAGTACATTGCTTTAGGTTTTGTGTTAAAGAGTGCTTTTAAAGCTTAATTTATTAAGGTAGAATACTATTTATAATTATAATTTTATGTTAAAAAACATTTTTAGAAAGAAGTGACTTAGTGTAAGTTTTATACTACTATTGTTTTTTAAAGTAAATTATTTTTTCATCACGTTAAAAATCTAATTTCTTTTTTCGAAGTTCAAAGTTTTGACCTAAATAAACTTTACGAACCATCTCATCTTCAGCTAATTCTTCAGGGATACCTGCTTTAAGAATACTGCCCTCAAACATTAAATACGTTCTGTCTGTAATAGCAAGTGTTTCTTGTACATTGTGGTCAGTAATAAGAATTCCAATATTTTTATTTTTGAGTTGAGCTACAATTCGTTGAATATCTTCCACAGCTACAGGGTCTACACCAGCAAACGGCTCATCAAGTAAAATGAATTTAGGATCCGTAGCCAAGGCGCGTGCAATTTCAGTTCTTCTACGTTCGCCTCCACTAAGTAAATCTCCACGATTTTTTCGGATATGTCCTAAGCCAAACTCTTCAATTAGAGATTCCATTTTTTCATGTTGCTCTTTTTTAGAAAGCTTAGTAAGTTGTAAAACACTTAATATATTATCTTCAATACTAAGTTTTCTAAATACA
Organism: uncultured Flavobacteriaceae bacterium; assembly: GCA_963768325.1. GTDB lineage: Bacteria > Bacteroidota > Bacteroidia > Flavobacteriales > Flavobacteriaceae > Aquimarina. Next base: position 6,865 of record CAVYIL010000161.1, read on the forward strand.
GAAGCCTCTTGTGCTAAGTATCCAATACCGTTCTGGGCACGCTTATACATTGGATATTTAGTTATATCAGTCGAATCTAAGAATATTTTTCCGCTATTGGGTTTCACTAATCCTACAATCATATAAAAGGAAGTGGTTTTTCCAGCTCCGTTAGGGCCAAGTAGACCAACAATCTCTCCTTGGTTTACTTCGAGAGAAATACCTTTTACAACTTTACGCCCTTTATATGCCTTAATCAGATTTTCTGCTTTCAATTTCATAGTAAAATGACTGCTTTAATTATTTAGCGTAGCTAAAATAAATAGGTAAATTTATGATTATTATTTGAACTAAGAAACATTAGTTTCTAATGCGTCCCAAAATTCATAAGCACGGCGTAAATGAGGAATGACAATAGTGCCACCAACTAATGTGGCAATACTTAAAGATTCTACGACTTCTACTTTAGTTAATCCTTCTTTATGGCATTTTTCTAGATGGTATCGAATACAATCATCACAGCGCAGTACAGTAGAGGCGACTAGACCAAGTAATTCTTTTGTTTTTACATTTAGTGCGCCTTCTTGATATGCGTTAGCATCTAGGTTAAATATCCTTTTGATAATTTTATTAGGATCCTCTAATATGCTAGCGTTCATCTTTTCTCGATAGAGATTAAATTCAGTAACAATATTACCCATTATAATTGTTTTTTTAATTTTTTATTCTCTTTTCTAATAACGATTTTGGAAATAAAAATACTCATCTCATAGAGTATCAATATTGGTATAGCAACTATAATCTGGCTTGCAATATCGGGTGGGGTAATTATAGCAGACAGAATTAACACAATAACCAATGCATATTTACGGTATTTTTTCAGAAATTCAGGTGTTACTAAGCCTATTTTGGTTAAAAAATACATAATTACAGGTAGTTCAAAAATTAATCCACAAGCAATTACGGATGCTCTAACCAAAGAGATGTAACTATCAATATCAAACTCATTAAGTACTTCTTTGCTAACTTGGTATCCTCCTAAGAAATTGATTGACAGAGGGGTTATGATGTAATATCCAAAAAGCACTCCTAAGAAAAACAATAAAGAACAGATAAAAATAAACCCTTTAGAATATTTTTTTTCTGTATCGTGCATAGCAGGAGCAACAAATTTCCAGAATTCATAAATCACGTACGGGAAAGCAAAGATAAATCCAGCGGTGATAGATGTCCATATATGCACAGAAAATTGTCCGGATACTTCTCTACTTTGAATACTAAATGGCAATTCTTTAAAACACAAACTTTCGTCCAAACCAAGGTGTTTAGATAAGTTACAGAGTACTTTGTAGGTTGGGAAATCAGGTCTTTTAGGGCCAAAAATTAACACATCAAAAATAAATTCTTTTGCAATAAAAGCACCTATTCCAGCAATCAAAACGGCTAAGGTGGCTCTAATTAGGTGCCATCTTAGTTCCTCTAGGTGGTCTAGAAAAGACATGGATTGAGGGTCTGTATTTTTGCGATTTTTCATTATAAAATATCTTCTCTCATTAAATCATGAATATGCAACATACCTGCGTATTTGCCATTTTCTTCAGCTAGAATTTGAGAAATGCCATATTTTTCTAGTTTATCCAAAGCATCTACCGCCAGAGCATTTGTTGAAATACGTTTTGGATTGGGAGTCATAATGTTTTTAGCAGTAAGTCCTTCAAAAGAAGTATTGGTAGTAAGCATCCTACGTAAATCGCCATCTGTTATCATGCCTATGATTTTATCGTTTTGAGTAACAGCTGTGGCGCCCAATCTTTTTTCTGTCATTTCTACAATAACAGTTCTTATATCAGCATCAGGAGAAACTTCAGGTTTTTGATTCTGAGAAGTAATGTCGTTGACACGAAGATATAGTTTTTTGCCTAAAGATCCACCGGGATGATATTTAGCGAAATCCGTACTAGAAAAACCTTTGAGATAAAGTAAACAAACAGCAAGAGCATCTCCTATTACTAATTGAGCTGTAGTACTAGTGGTAGGAGCAAGGTTATTAGGGCAGGCTTCTTTTTCTACATATGCGTGCAAAACATAATCAGCTTGTACTCCTAAAAAAGATTTTTTATTAGATGTAATCGCTATAAGGGTGTTTTTAAAGTTTTTGATCAAAGGAACTAGAACTTTAATTTCTGAAGTGTTGCCACTTTTAGAGATGCATATTACAATATCGTCTTTTAGTATGTTTCCTAAATCTCCATGAATAGCATCGGCAGCATGCATAAAGACGGCAGGAGTTCCTGTAGAGTTCATAGTAGCAACTATTTTTGTGGCTATGATTGCGCTTTTGCCAATTCCGGTAATAATAACTCTCCCTTTGGAGTTGTGTATTTTGTCGACAGTTTTCGCGAATTCAACGTCTACTAAACGCTCTAAGTTTGCTATAGCTTTTGCTTCTTCAGATATTGTTTTTTTTGCAAAAGCGATTATAGTGTCTTGATTCTTCAAAATTTATAAATTTTGTGTGTTATAAGTAAAGATTTTATTACCTTTAATTATGCAAAGGTATGTAATAACCTTATTAATTTTTTAATACTGTATAAACAAAGCTATATAATTTTTGTATTGTTTATATTTGATGTGTTTAAAGTAATAAACAAAAGGTTCATTATGTCTTACACATGGGAATAAGGAATAATGGAAGTAAATTTAATTGGTATATAAAAGTTAATTTATTTAATGAGTTTTAGTGAAGCCGACTTACAAGGAGCTTTAAAAAAGAACTTTGGATTTAGTCAATTTAGAGGATTACAGGAGAAAGTTATAAAAAGTATTCTTGACAAAAAGAATACGTTTGTAGTAATGCCAACTGGTGGAGGAAAATCCCTCTGTTATCAATTACCAGCCTTAATGTTTGAAGGAACTGCCATAGTGGTCTCTCCATTAATAGCATTAATGAAAAATCAGGTAGATGCTATTAGAAGTATTTCATCTGATGAAGGAATAGCGCACGTTTTAAACTCGTCTCTTAATAAATCAGAAATTAAGAGGGTTAAGGATGGTATTGAATCTGGTGTTACTAAATTATTATATGTAGCTCCTGAATCTTTGACGAAAGAGGAATATGTAGATTTTTTGAAAGAACAAAATATTTCTTTTTTAGCAATAGACGAAGCGCATTGTATAAGTGAGTGGGGACATGATTTTAGACCAGAATATCGTAACCTAAGGGTTATTATAAGTAGAATAGGAAGTAATATTCCAATAATTGGACTTACCGCTACAGCAACCCCAAAAGTACAAGAGGATATTCTGAAAAATTTAGCGATGTCTAATGCCAATACGTTTAAGGCATCTTTTAATCGTCCTAACTTGTTTTACGAAATACGTCCTAAAACAAAGAATGTTGACGCTGATATTATACGTTTTGTAAAACAAAATAATGGTAAAAGTGGTATCATTTATTGTTTAAGTAGAAAACGTGTAGAAGAATTAGCACAAACCCTAGAAGTTAATGGGGTAAAAGCAGTTCCGTATCACGCAGGATTAGATGCTAAAACTAGAGTGAAACATCAGGATATGTTTTTGATGGAAGATACAGATGTAGTAGTTGCTACAATTGCATTTGGCATGGGGATAGACAAACCAGACGTACGTTTTGTAATACATCATGATATACCAAAAAGTATAGAAAGTTATTATCAAGAAACAGGTAGAGCAGGTAGAGATGGGGGAGAAGGGCATTGTTTAGCATATTATTCTTATAAAGATGTAGAAAAATTAGAAAAATTTATGAGCGGAAAACCTGTTGCGGAACAAGAAATTGGACACGCTTTATTACAAGAAGTTGTTGCTTTTGCAGAAACGTCTATCTCTAGACGAAAATTTATCTTGCATTACTTTGGAGAAGAATTTGATGAGGTTACTGGAGAAGGGGCTGATATGGATGATAATGTACGTAACCCCAAGAAGAAACACGAAGCCAAAGATCAAGTTAAAACTTTATTAGAAGTGGTGAG
>CAVYIL010000162.1:0-8736 GCA_963768325.1 uncultured Flavobacteriaceae bacterium
ACTTTGATAGCGGAACACTTGAAGGAAAAAGTTGTTTATAGCACTCTATATTCCCACTGTAGAAGAAATCATAAATCTAAATTGAAGGTTTCTCGAAAATCCCACTACAAGAAGGATGAAAAAGCAGAAGAACTTTTTAAAAAAAAACTTAAAACAGACCCTTAAGCAAATTAACAATAAGCTAGATAATGATACCATAACAACGGTAAACCTTTATTTCGAAGATGAAAGTCGGTTCGGATTAATTACTAAACAAAAAAAAGTAATTACAGCAAAAGGAGTAAAACCCATTAGTAAATATAAGCACAGTTACCAATATAAATGGCTATGGGGAAGTTTTTCTCCAATTACAGGAGAGAGCTTTTGTATGACAACCGATGTGGTTTGTAAGGAGTTATTTGTGAAGTATTTACAAGATTTTAGTAGACATAAACCGGATGAACTTAAGATTCTTGTTATAGATAATGCAGCTTTCCATTCTACTAAAGATGTTATACTACCTAAAAATATAGTACTACTTCCAATTCCTCCATATTGCCCTGAACTAAATCCTGCAGAAAAGGTGTGGCAATGGATGAAAGATAAAACGGCTATGAAAATATACGACACCTTAGAAATATTAGAAACCAAAATAGATAGTCTATTGGAACAAATTGAAGGACAATTAGTTAAATCAATTACAGGCTATCAAATATATCTAGAAGCCTTTTCCAGTATATTCAATGTGTAAATGGTATTATTAAAACATTGCTTCTGAAAATTAGACAAACTACCTGTAGAGATATAGTGTCCAGTTAAGTCAGCAATAAATTCACTGCAACGTGCAAATGGAAGCATCTGGTAGTTTTGAAGATATACACAAAGTGATTTTAAACGATCTCCATATTGGGCTTCTTGTTTAAGCTCATTTGGGAATTCTCCTCTATTATGTTTTCCACATACACCGCAAGTTTTATGTACTCGTCTATGTTCTGTAACTTCTATATCAATGGGTGGGATATCGAAAACTTGACGGGAATCGTAACGCTCAAAACCGTTCTCTAAGCCATTGCCACAGCATACACATTGGCTTACATCGTGAACAACAATAGCATCAGGAGTTTCAATCATTTTTAGTTTACTGCCTTTGTGTCCTTTTTGACCTCCTTGAGATTTTTTGGATGGTTTTCTCAAACTTTTGGTTTTTCTAAAAGGATCTTGGGATGGAGCTATACTACTATTAGCACTATTCTTTGGGTTCTCATATTTTGACAGTTTTGATTCTAGTTCAGCTATACGTAATTGTAATTTTAAATTCTCTTTCGTAAGAATTTCAAAATCTTGTAATAGCTTATTTATATGTTGCTTATCAGTCAAAAAATATTGTTTTCACGAAGATCTTAAACCAAACACAATAATCAAAATTAATAGAAATTAGGATATCACATAGTTATAAACCAATGTGTATAAAATAGATGATTTTTGAAAATAAAAATTTAGTGCAATCAGAAATTGTTGACAAATAATCCATTTCTGTTTATTTCGGGTGAATAGTTACCTTTTCGGTTGAAATAAACACAATGCAGTAAAAGAGTCCGTAAAGAAAGGTACAAAGATTGTATCGGATAAATCTACGAGCTATGTGGATTTGGATCAAGATTTTGAAATCGATTCCAAAGTAATACCAAAAAAGGATGTTATAAAGGTTCTTCCGTGGGTTCATACTGCCAAAAGTAACGCAAAACGATTACTGTTAGATGTACACCATAGAATAGACGATGATTTTTTACAGAATTACCTGAACGAATTCTGTTATAAGTTCAACAGACGTCACTTTGACAACCTATTCGATAGATTGTTAGTGGCTGCTGTATCACATAGATGGAATTATCTTGGGGAACCTTGCGGATAAGCATATTTTGAAATTGTTCTAGCAAATAAGTCTTAACCCCATTATCCACATTTTCAACTATCTCGTACTAATCGGTTCTATTATGTAAGATGTAGATAATATCTTCAAAATCGTGACTCATTTTCGGATCATTACCGCCTCGGTTTGAATGTGCTACAAACTTGCTTACCAAGAAATAAGGTAATGACATTATATTTATAGTTTGTCCTCCAACATAAATGACTTCATCGCCCAATGCTTCAGCAACACGTTGAATAATTATTCTATTTATGATTGTGTTTTTCAATCGAAATGTTTTTCAAGTTCCTCGTATCGCTATTTTCTGTTCTTTAACATTACCTATACGGATAGCATCTAATTAACGCTAATATTTCATGTAATACCTTATCTCTTAAAGCAGCTTCTGGAATATTATTATGAAGTGGCTCTATAGAAAGCCCTCTGTCCTTACCTTTAGCATATGACCAAACGTAAACTTCATCACTTTGAATAACATTTACTAAAGAGGCTGCGCTATGTGCTGTTACTACACCGCGTACTAATCCACTTGGTCTTTGAGGGTAAACATATTTTAAACCAAATTTAAGAAACTCTAATAAGACCAATTTCATCACCATTTTCTTATCGCTAGCAATTAAACCAACTATTACGCTTCTATTGAGAGACTCGCTAACTTCACTATTGCTTATTCCTATAGCTAATTCCGTATTTACAATACCAACGTATACAGTCTAAAATTACAGTGCCTTCAAAATGGCATCCTTTGAAATCTTTCATTACGTTTTTCACGCAAGATATATCTTAAACTCAAAATCAGCAACAGAGCTAAATAAATCGTATCACTTATCACATATATAAAAAATAAGGCATTTTCTTTTACCATAAATTCATGTAAAAAATGGTATAATACTACCTAAATAATCAAAACAAATATAAGCCTATTTCATAGCCTTAGCCATCACATGATATCTAGGATCATCTATATTATGTTCTATCACATTCGCTAATCTTGGAGAAGCCTTTATCATTAACGCCTGACACTCTTCACTAAGGTGCTTAATTCTAACTGTTTTACTTACTTCTTCGTATTTACCAACTAAATTAAATATTGCTTCTAATGCAGAGTGATCACTTACTCGCGACTCAATAAAATCAATCTCTACAGTATCAGGATCATTAGCTATATCAAATTTACTATTAAAGGCTTGTATACTTCCAAAAAAAAGTGGTCCCCATATTTCGTAAACTTTTACGCCATCTTCTCTAATATGTTTTCGTGCACGTATCTGTTTTGCATTCTCCCATGAAAACACTAAAGCCGACATTATTACCCCAGTAATTACGGCTATTGCCAAATCAAAAAAGACCGTAAGTATAGAGACCGAAATCAATACAAATGCATCGGGTAAAGGTATCTTATTTAATATTCTGAAACTAGACCAAGCAAATGTACCGATAACTACCATAAACATTACTCCTACTAATGCTGCGATAGGTACTTGCTCTATTAATCCAGAAGCAAATAGAATAAAAAGCAATAATGTTACTGCAGCTACAATCCCTGATAATCTACCACGTCCACCACCTTTTATATTAATAATCGATTGACCAATCATAGCACAACCACCCATTCCACCAAAAAGCCCCGTAATGATATTTGCACCACCTTGAGCAAGACATTCTCTATTAGAGTTTCCTCTAGTCTCCGTTAACTCATCAATAAGGTTTAATGTCATTAAAGACTCTATTAATCCAATAGCTGCTAATATTAATGAATATGGAGCTATAAAACGAAAAGTTTCCCAATTCATTGGTATTTTATTAAAAATATCGAACTGAAATTGTGGTAATCCACCTTTAAGACCTTCTCCCCCTCCGTCTCTAATAAAACCACCTACAGTAGCCACATCTAATTTACCTACGATAACTATGGCAGAAACCACTATAATAGCCACTAAAGCTTCTGGTAACTTATTTGTGATTTTAGGCAAACCCCACATAATCAATATAGTTAGCAACACCAAACCTAACATTAACAACAGACTGCTAGTTGGCATCCAAGTTTTAATTTTCCCTTTCTTTTCTATTGTGTAAATCATCTTATCTTTTATCGTAAAAACTACTTGTTTAGTAGTCATATCGAATACTTGATCTTCATCAATCAAATATTTACTTTCTCTACTATTTATACTTTCTAATCGATTATCAACTAAAGTGAATACCGCTTCATTAGTTACCAGATCATAAACTTTATTATCCTCTTTTATTTCAAATTTCTTATCTACAGATTCTACTACATATTTATCGTTACCAAAAATATCTTTCTGCCCCTCTCTAAACATCCCTAGTTGAGATAGAAAAATAACAATAGCTAATCCATTTACAAATCCCATCATCACAGGATGAGGAATTAAACGAACAAACTTACCTAGTTTAAAAACACCTGCTAGCATCTGGATTATCCCCATTAATACAACCGTAGCAAAAAGATAGTACAACCCTAATTGTTCACCATCTGCACCCATTGCATTACCTTCGGATACTAGATTTACCATAACAACAGCTAATGCACCTGTAGCACCTGATATCATACCCGGACGCCCTCCAAAAATGGATGTAATTATCCCTATCATAAAAGCTGCATACAAACCTACTAATGGATCTACTCCTGCGACAAATGCAAAAGCAACCGCCTCTGGAACTAAAGCTAAAGCCACTGTTAGTCCTGATAAAATATCATTTTTGGCATTAGCTACCCTTTTTTGTACAAATTCAGTCATAATCATTTAATTTTGAGGGGGCAAAAATACGGTTATTTTAAAGTCTGGCAAGAAAAAGCGAGTATTCTATACGTTTGCATCGTTTCATTACTTAATACTAATACCGTTTTTCTGTAACTATTCACCCGAAATAAACAGAAATGGATTATTTGTCAACAATTTCTGTTTATTTCGGGTGAATAGTTACGATAGAAGAGCTTTCTTACAATCCTATGACTACCATTCGGATCCTAATGGAGATGTTCTTTTACAAGTTTTAAGCCCTCTCCCAGCAGTTTGCGGAGGTATAAATTTAGAATATTATTTCTCTAGAATGGATATTGAAAAAATGGGAGCAGGAACTAAGCTACCACATAATGTGATGGGGTTAATAGGTGTTGCAAACAGTAGTGATGGAGACTTAAGACCTAGATTACCACTTCAGATGATTGAAAACCATGATCCTGTACGTTTGCTGATGATGGTAGAACACACTCCCGAAATTGTTTTAAAAACAATTAAATCTTCTCAGGCAATGTATGATTGGTTTGATAAAAAGTGGTTACATCTTGTTGCTATATCGCCAGAGGACGGTAATCTCTATTACTTTAATAATGGAGCGTTTGAAGTATATAACCCTATAACGCAAATTTCTGAAACAGAAGATATTTATAAAGTTATAGAAACAGCTCAGGCAATGAAAACAAATCAAATTATTGATGCTACCAAAGAAAATATTCCAGTTCAAATTTATTCAGATAAAAATAAGAAGAAATGAATATCCTTATTCCATTATTACTAGTAACCCCTCTGATCTCATTATTAGTAGGGTTTTCCTTTTCTAATAAAGACGAAAAAGCAATTTATAAAGTATCGATTATTAGTGTGCTTATAAATTTTGTAACGATACTTATTTTAATATGTAACAGAGTTTTAAACGGGTTTCAAAATAGGATTTTCCAAGGGCCAGTTTTATATCACTCTAATGAATCTGAATTTAGTATAAACCTATTTGTGGATGGTTATGGACTAGCTTATATGTTTATAGCAACACTCCTAACGGGTGCTATTATTGTATTTAGTAAGAATTATATCCATAGAGAGAAAGGTTATAAACGTTTTTTTAATAATCTAAAGTTTTTTTATTTAGGATTGCTAATAGTTTTGTTAGCAGATAATTTAGAAACCCTTTTTGTTGGTTGGGAGGTACTCGGAGTAACCTCTTTCTTTCTAATTGGATTTTATAGAGAACGATACCTTCCTGTAAAGAATGCTTTAAAAGTAGTTTCTTTATACCGAGTGGCAGACATATCATTATTATTAGCGATATGGGTTTCGCATCATTACTTTGGGCATAGTATAAGTTTTTCAAATTTTGAAGGATTACAAAACACCAATTCTCATGTGCTAAATGACACCTTTTATCATTTTATGATTCTGGGGGTAATTTTGATAGCAGCAATGGTAAAATCGGCTCTGTTGCAAATTTTAAGTTTTAGATATATCTTGCGTTAAAAACGTAATGAGAGATTTCAAAGGGCGCCATTTTGAAGGTACTGTAATTTTAGGCTGTATACGTTGGTATTGTAAATACGGAATAAGTTATCGAAATTTAGAAGAGATGATGTTGGAGAGAGGCGTTGATGTGGATCACTCTACCTTGTATCGATGGGTTCAAAAATATGCTCCTGAAATGGAGCGTCGTTTACAATGGCATCGTAAAGGTCGTTCTATAGGTACTTGGCAATTGGATGAAACCTATATAAAGGTAAAAGGAGTATGGAAGTATTTATATAGGGCTATCGATAGTAAAGGAAATACACTTGACTTCTATCTCTCCCATACGCGTAACACTAAAGCAGCTTATCGCTTTCTTAGGAAAGTACTGGGTAAATTCAAATCCTATGAGCAACCAACAAAAATTAATACAGACAAGAATCCTTCATATGGAGCGGCTTTAAAGCTCCTCAAAAAAGAAGGTAAATGTAATACGGATATCGAACACAGACAGGTTAAATACATGAATAATCGTGTGGAATCTGATCATGGCAAACTAAAACGAAGGATTAACCCTGGACTTGGTTTTCAGAAAATGAAAACAGCATTGGCTACCATAAAGGGTTATGAAGTCATGCGCATGTTTGAGAAAAAACAATTTGATATTTGGATGGGATTTCCTGAAACTAAATTGGAAAGATTACAGAGGGAAATCCGTTTAGTTCAGAATCAATTTTACTTCTAGAAATAAAGATATATTCTGAAAAATTATAAAAAATAGTATCCTAAAATAATATTTGCAACAGAGCCCCTTGTATCGATGGGTTCAAAAATATGCTCCTGAAATGGAGCGTCGTTTACAATGGCATCGTAAAGGTCGTTCTATAGGTACTTGGCAATTGGATGAAACCTATATAAAGGTAAAAGGAGTATGGAAGTATTTATATAGGGCTATCGATAGTAAAGGAAATACACTTGACTTCTATCTCTCCCATACGCGTAACACTAAAGCAGCTTATCGCTTTCTTAGGAAAGTACTGGGTAAATTCAAATCCTATGAGCAACCAACAAAAATTAATACAGACAAGAATCCTTCATATGGAGCGGCTTTAAAGCTCCTCAAAAAAGAAGGTAAATGTAATACGGATATCGAACACAGACAGGTTAAATACATGAATAATCGTGTGGAATCTGATCATGGCAAACTAAAACGAAGGATTAACCCTGGACTTGGTTTTCAGAAAATGAAAACAGCATTGGCTACCATAAAGGGTTATGAAGTCATGCGCATGTTTGAGAAAAAACAATTTGATATTTGGATGGGATTTCCTGAAACTAAATTGGAAAGATTACAGAGGGAAATCCGTTTAGTTCAGAATCAATTTTACTTCTAGAAATAAAGATATATTCTGAAAAATTATAAAAAATAGTATCCTAAAATAATATTTGCAACAGAGCCGTTTACATAGCCATCTGCGTAGGAAAGGAAGAAGGTATCGAAAACGCGGAGCAGCTAAGGATTCTAGAGGGATTATAAAAAACAGAATTAGCATAGAACAAAGGTCTGAAATTGTTGAAAAAAGAGAACGATTTGGAGATCTAGAAGTCGATTTAATCCTCGGTAAAAATCATAATCAAGCCATTCTAACGATAAATGATAGAGCTTCAGGAATGCTTAAAATGAAGAAAATACAATCTAAACAAGCAACTGTTGTTACCAAAGCTATCAATGAATTATTAGAAGATTGGAAACCTTATTTACATACCATTACTGCTGATAATGGAAAGGAGTTTGCTGGGCATCAACAAGTTGCTGATAATACCATTTCTCATATGAATTTACTGTGATAAAATATCTTATACCATTTATTATTTTTTTTACTAGAATAATGATTTTCTTTATGGATGCCTAAGAAAATAGCAATTCCCATTACCGAAAGTTTAAATTTTCTAACACAAGAGTATTCCAAAGCAAAAGGAATTTTAAAGAAAGATCGTATAAAAACACTTCTTTATGTCAAGGAAGGAAAATACGTATTTCAAAGTGATATAGCCAAGAAATTAGGGCGTACAGAAAAAACAATCCGCGAATGGTTAAAAAGGTATTCTAATGAAGGTTTTTCTTCTTTTCTTAGCGTTCATAGTGGCGGTAATAATACTAGGACGATTTCAGAAAAAGCTATTGTTTTTATTTCTAAAAACCTTAAATACCAGCATACTACAATTACATCTTATGTTGAACTCCAGCATTTGATAGCGGAACACTTGAAGGAAAAAGTTGTTTATAGCACTCTATATTCCCACTGTAGAAGAAATCATAAATCTAAATTGAAGGTTTCTCGAAAATCCCACTACAAGAAGGATGAAAAAGCAGAAGAACTTTTTAAAAAAAACTTAAAACAGACCCTTAAGCAAATTAACAATAAGCTAGATAATGATACCATAACAACGGTAAACCTTTATTTCGAAGATGAAAGTCGGTTCGGATTAATTACTAAACAAAAAAAAGTAATTACAGCAAAAGGAGTAAAGCCCATTAGTAAATATAAGCACAGTTACCAATATAAATGGCTATGGGGAAGTTTTGGT
>CAVYIL010000163.1:0-25477 GCA_963768325.1 uncultured Flavobacteriaceae bacterium
CCAGCCAAAATCATTATTCATTACATCAAAGACTTTCTCGATTTTGCCTCGTTGATTATAATATTCAATTATCTCTTGCTCACTGGAATCCCAATCATTTGTTAGGATGGTGCGGTATTTCATGTTGTCTTTTGTAAACAAATCCATTTGTGTTGAGTTCCCTTTCTCTCTCATTATTACTAATCGATATTTACGCTCTTGATGAAATTGCTTGAATGGTATTGAGGCTACTCCGTATATTTTATAGTTTAACTCTATTTCTTGCCAATTTTCAACCTCCTTAATCTGTTCAAATACGGTGCTGCTTTTATTTGCTCTAATGTAAAACAACTGGCTGTTTTTATCCACAACATCAATTATTTCTTTGGAATAGGAGCCAGCATCCATGCGAGAACGATGTATCTTTATTCTCTCTGATTCCAGTAATTGGTATGCTCGTTTCAAAGTTTGGTCTTGTTCAAATTTTACATTGGCATTACCATCACGATTTTCGACATAAACAATCTTATCTCCTATGGTTGCTATACCTGGAAGATAGCCTTTACACTTTTTATAGGTTTTTTTTGCATCGTAATTGGAGTTTTTAATGATTTGGTTATCGTAGTCAAAATCGTATAATTCCTCTGCTTCTAGCTGTTGGGTCAAAAGCAAACTCTTCAGGTTTAATCGATTCATTTCAGTATTAATGTTGAAATTATAAGTAACACCATTCTTTGAGGTAAATGTCGTGTTTGCCACAGTGAGTTCTTTTACACCACGGATTACTGTTGTAGGACTAGGAACATTGTTGTGAGGAATGTCTTTTAGGTGTTTTCCAAAACTTGTGTTCAAATCCTCTATGACATCGCCTCCACTCATAAACACACTGGTTAAACTTTTGAAGATATCACTATACTGATAACCAATGGTTTTTACACGGTTGCCCAAGGTTGAGTCAATAAGGTCTGCAATACCTGATGCTTTGAAAGACTCGTTTACAAAAGATATTCCTGCAAAAGGGGTGATTGTTTTGTTACTTTTTATTACTTTCATAAAAATATTCACGATTGTTTAATTTATAGAGATCTTAAAAATACGTGATATTTTTATAATGTCAAAACAGTAAGGGAAGTCTTTCTCTTACTGCTTTTGACTTAGTTTTTTATAATTAGTCTTGCGGATTTAAGGTTTTTGAAAAAAAATAAAGTATCATCTTAATGAATAATCAGGCTATTGGTTTATTTGATTCGGGTATAGGGGGGACATCTATATGGAAAGAGGTTGTTAGTATTTTGCCTAACGAGAATACGGTCTATTTATCCGATAGTAAACATGCGCCTTATGGAAGACTTAGTAAAGAAGAAATTCTGGGATTAAGTGTTAAAAACGTAGAAAAATTATTAGAATTTAATTGCAAAATAATTGTTATTGCCTGCAATACTGCTACTACTAATGCGGTAGCAATTCTAAGGGAAAAATATGATATTCCATTTATAGGAATCGAACCAGCAATAAAACCTGCTGCATTACATACCAAAACTAAGAAAGTAGGTGTGTTAGCAACAAAAGGAACCTTGACAAGTGAGCTGTTTATTAAAACTTCGGATCTTTATGCTAATGATATAGATATAATCGAAGTAATTGGTACTGGTTTGGTAGAGTTAATAGAAGAAGGTAAAATTAATAGTACAGAAATGTATGAATTATTAGAATCTTATATTAAACCTATGATAGAACAGAAAATAGATTATTTAGTTCTTGGGTGTAGTCACTATCCTTATTTAATTCCGGTCTTAAAAAAGATGCTTTCAGACAAAGTAACAATTATTGATTCTGGATATGCTGTGGCTAAACAAGTAAAGTTGATTCTTGAAAAGAATAACCTTTTAAATGTGGATAATATTGCTGGTTCTCATGCTTTTTATACTAATGGAAGGTTACATGTTTTGAAAAACATCTTAGAGAAAAACAATAAAACATCTTTTACTACTAGTTATTTAGATTTTTAAGGATATTCTATATTCATGATTAAATTGTTTAAAAAATGATTTTATTTGGAGCATTTATCGAACAGTAATAATGAAATATTTTTATACATGAATTTTATATTAAGATTAATTTTAAGTGCTGCAGCAGTGCTTATTTTAGCAGAATTTTTACCTGGAGTAGCGGTAAATGATTACACCAGTGCTATAATAGTTGCCTTTGTTTTGTCAATACTTAATGCCGTTGTAAAACCAATACTAATTGTTTTAACCTTTCCAGTAACAGTTGTTTCATTTGGGTTGTTTTTATTGGTGATTAATGCAAGTATTATATTACTAGCGGATTATTTTGTTTCTGGTTTTTCAGTTACAGGATGGTTTTGGGCATTGATCTTTAGCCTTTTATTATCAGTATTACAATCAGTGTTGTATTCTTTTTTGGGTAAAGATAAAATCTAACTGTTTTTCAAGGAGTTAAAACTTTGTTGGGATTTAAAAAAGTATTACTTTTGCGTCCCGATTTTTAGTGTTAAAAGTTATAGATAATGAATATATCAAAAGAACAATTAGACGAATTAAATGCAGTGGTTACTGTAGATATCGCAAAGGCGGATTATAGTGACAAAGTAGATAAAATACTTAAGGATTACCGAAAGACTGCTAATATTCCAGGTTTTAGAAAAGGTCATGTGCCTATGGGATTTGTGAAAAAACAATATGGAAAAGCAGTTTTGGTTGATGAGGTTAATAAATTATTACAAGAAACATTAAATAAGTATCTTACTGAGGAAAAACTTGATGTATTAGGGAATCCGTTGCCTAAAGAACAAGAAAATTTTGATTGGGATGCGGGGGATTATTCTTTTGAATTCGAATTAGGTCTAGCTCCGCAGTTTGAGGTAGCACTAAAAGGAGAAAAAGAAATAATTCATTATAAAATCCTAGCTACTGATGAGATGATTGATAATGAGATCAGTACTATTCAGAAACAATATGGTAAACTTGTTTCTAAGGATGTAGCAGAAAAAGAAGATTTAATTAATGGTACTTTTCTTAATGAGGAGAAGGAAATTAATAATCGATTTACGGTTTTTTTAGATAGTATTAAAGAAAAAAACAATCTAGATAAATTTATAGGAGCTAAAGTAGGAGATGTTATTACATTAAATACCAAAGGTTTGTTTAATGATGATCTTGATTTAATAGCAGCTTTAAACATCAAGAAAGAGGAGACTCATGACTTAGATATAGAGGTTTCTTTTACGGTCTCTGAAGTAAATAATCAAGAGTTAGCTGATTTAGATCAGGAATTATTTGATAAACTTTATGGAGAAGGCAATGTTAAATCTGTTTCAGAACTTAGAGAAAGAATCAAACAAGATATTGAGAGTCAGTTCGAACAACAATCAGATCAACAATTATTGAATAATGTTACAGTAAGTATTTTGGAGAATACTAAGTTTGAGTTACCAGCTGAATTCTTGAAAAAATGGATTCGGATGACGGGAGAAAATCCTTTAACAGAGGATGAAGCAAAGGATGAATATGAGAAAAGTGAGAAAGGATTACGTTATCAAATAATAGAAGGTAAAATTATTAAAGACAATAAACTTCAGAACACTTTTGATGAGCTTAAGGATTATGCTAAAAATCTGGTTAAAGAACAAATGGCTCTATATGGTCAAATGTTACCTGAGGATATAGAATTAGAAAGTATAGCAGGAAGAATATTGTCTAATGGTGAAGAATTCAGAAGGATTTGGGATAACCTTACAAGCAATAAAATACTAAATTTTTATAAAGAAAATTGCAGTCTGAAAGTTAAGGAAGTTACTTTTGAAGAATTTGTAAAAGAAGTTTACAAATAATTCCACTATGTAATTAAAAGAATTTATACTTATATTTAAGGGCATTAAACTAGTATAGGTTTAGTGCCTTTTTTATAACAACCAATAATTCACAAAAAACCATGGATTACGCAAAAGAATTTGAAAAATATGCAATAAAAGATCAAGGTATAAATAGCAACTACTATGATAAGATCATTAGTAGTATGTATCCTACTGGCATGACTCCTAATATAATAGAAGAACGCCAAATGAATATTGCTATTTTTGATGTTTTTTCTCGTTTAATGATGGATCGTATCATATTTTTAGGTACTGGGATTAACGACCAAGTAGCTAATATTGTAACGGCACAATTACTTTTCTTAGAGAGTGTAGATTCTTCAAAAGATATTCAGATATACATAAACTCTCCAGGAGGCAGTGTTTATGCTGGGTTAGGGATATATGATACCATGCAGTTTATTAAGCCGGATGTTGCCACTATATGCACAGGTATGGCTGCCTCTATGGGTGCAGTGTTATTATGTGCTGGAGAGAAAGGAAAACGATCAGGTTTACCACATAGTCGAGTAATGATACATCAACCTCTTGGTGGTGCGCAGGGACAGGCTAGTGATATAGAAATATCAGCTAGAGAGATTTTAATCCTAAAAGAGGAATTATATAAAATAATAGCAAAACACTCTGGTCAATCCTATGATAAAGTATATGAGGATAGTGATAGAGATTATTGGATGAAAGCTGATAAAGCTCTTAAATACGGAATGATTGATGAAATTTTGAAAAGAGATTAATTTTTAGGTTTAAGTATTAAACCGCTCTGCTAGTGTTTTGGTAAAAGCAGAAAATCTTAGAATAGAGAAATTATAAAATTATGGCTAAAGAAGATTTAGAATGTTCTTTTTGTGGAAGAAAGAAGCCTGAAACAAATTTGCTTATTGCTGGCTTAGATGCCCATATTTGTGATCGTTGTATTATTCAGGCTCATGGAATAGTGGTAGAAGAAGCTAAAGAAGAAGATACAGGAGAACTTAGTAGTGAGTTAATGTTGCGCAAACCAATGTCTATAAAGAATTTTCTTGATGAATATATAATTGGTCAAGATTTTACTAAGAAGGTAATGGCAGTGGCTGTGTATAATCATTATAAACGTTTGTTACAGCCTAAAAGTGAAGATGATGTTGAGATTCAGAAAAGTAATATTATCATGGTTGGGCAAACAGGAACAGGTAAGACATTAATGGCTAAAACGATAGCAAAGATGTTAAATGTTCCTTTGGCTATCGTAGACGCTACCGTTCTTACTGAGGCTGGATATGTGGGTGAAGATGTAGAGAGTATTCTAACACGTTTATTACAGGCTGCGGATTATAATTTAGAAAAAGCTCAAAGAGGAATCGTTTTTATTGATGAGATAGATAAAATTGCTCGAAAAAGTGATAACCCTACTATAACTAGAGATGTTTCTGGAGAGGGTGTGCAACAGGCTTTGCTTAAATTATTGGAAGGAACTGTAGTAAATGTTCCACCTAAAGGGGGACGAAAACATCCAGATCAAAAATTTATTGAGGTAAATACAGAAAACATTCTATTCATTGCTGGTGGAGCTTTTGATGGTATTGATAACTCAATACAGAAAAGACTAAATATGCAAGCAATGGGTTTTAGTGCTTCTAAGAATGAAGATTCTATAGAAAAAAACAACTTGCTTCAGTACATTATACCTAAAGATCTTAAAGATTTTGGTCTTATTCCCGAAATTATTGGTAGGCTTCCTGTGTTGACTTATATGGATCCTCTAGATAATGAAACGTTAAGAGCAATTTTGACGGAGCCTAAAAATGCAATTATTAAGCAGTATCAAAAGCTTTTTGAAATGGATAATATTGATTTTTCCATTACAGAGGAGGCTTTGGATTATATTGTAGAAAAAGCAGTAGAATATAAATTAGGTGCTAGGGGGCTGCGCTCACTTTGCGAAGCTATTCTTACGGATGCGATGTATGAATTACCAGAAAGTGAAGATACAGAGTTTAAAGTAGATAAGGAGTATGCCGAAAAGAACCTGAATAAATCTACTATTAAAAAGTTAAAAGCGGTTTCTTAGTAAATATAGGGATCTTTATTGGCTGAAAAAAGTAAAAGAGAATGCAATAAAACATAAAGTGTTTTATTGGTCTGTGCAAAAATACCGTTAAAAACCACCGTGTCTGGACACAAATATTTAGTTATATTTTATTAAAATGTAGACTATATGTTTGTGTCTAGGCGATAGTATTTAGAGCTTGTATTTAATAGCTTTTGCGATTATACCATTTTAAGAGAATATGATGAATTGGGAACAGCTCCTGTCACTGAAACGATACGGAGACACAAATAAACGACTGCGTAAAGAGCAAAATGAAACTAGATTAGGATTCGAAGTGGATTATGATCGAATTATTTTCTCTTCAGCTTTCAGGAGTTTGCAGGATAAAACACAAGTTATCCCATTGTCTAAAACTAGTTTTGTACATACAAGATTAACACACAGTTTAGAAGTATCCGTAGTAGGAAGATCATTAGGTAGGGTAGTAGGGAAAAAAATTCTAGAAAAACACCCACATTTAGCAGCATTGCACGGTTACCATTTTAACGATTTTGGTGCCATCGTAGCGGTAGCATCGTTAGCACATGATATTGGCAACCCTCCATTCGGACATTCTGGTGAAAAAGCAATTGGTGAATATTTCAAAACAGGTATTGGTAAACGTTATAAAGAGCAATTATCAACCAAACAATATCAAGATTTAGTTGACTTTGAAGGAAACGCTAATGGGTTTAAGATATTAACAGAGTCTCGAAAAGGTGTAGAAGGAGGATTAAGATTATCGTACGCTACTCTTGGTGCCTTTACTAAATACCCAAAAGGATCTTTGCCAAAGAAACCTACTGATTCTATTCATCATAAAAAGTTTGGGTATTTTCAAAGCGAAAAACATTTCTTTGAGGATGTGGTAGAGGAGGTAGGACTGCTTAAACAATACATAAACAATGAACCTATTTATAGTAGGCATCCATTAGCTTATTTAGTAGAGGCGGCAGATGACATATGCTATACTATAATAGATTTTGAGGATGGTATTAATTTAGGACTCATTGAGGAAGAATACGCATTAGAATACTTAATTAACCTTGTCAAAGAAAGCTTAAACACCTCTAAATACTCTACTCTAACCACTACAGCAGATAGATTAAGTTACCTTAGGGCGTTAGCAATTAATACTTTAATACAAGAAACCGCCAACATATTTATACAAAACGAAGAAAAAATACTATCGGGTAAGTTTGCTGCGGCATTAATAGATAAAAGTAGATACCAAGCCCAGATTAATGATATTATTAAAATTAGTAAATCTAAAATATATCAATGTCAAGAAGTAATAGAAAAAGAAATAGCAGGCTATGAGATTATGGGTACATTATTAGGTAGATATTGTCAAGCTACTGATAATTATAACAACAATAGGCTCTCTAATTACGACAAACTTATACTCAGCGCAGAAGGTGGTAATTTTGATTATAAAAACGAAGATCTTTATTCTAGATTAATCAGTATTAGCAATTATGTAGCAAGTCTTACGGATGGCAATGCTTTACTAAAGTTTCAAAAAATTAAAGGATTACAATTATAAACGTATTAAACTGCTTGTAGTCTATCTGGTTTAGGTTATGGAACTCCTGTCCAAAATATCAAATTGTTTTTTCTCAAACAGACATAAGGTTAATAGCCTTTTATTATAGTCAATCCTTCGTTTCAATAGTTGCAAAAACACATTCAAAAATTTGAAAAGGTTGGTTGTTTTTACAATCTGATTAACACCATTTTTCTTATGATTACGAATAGTTTTGTTTTCTGTTTATTGTACTATATTTATACAACATTTAAAACCTTGCGAAACAAAACAAAATGAATATATTTAAAAGAACATCTATAACGAAACAATTAGAAAATAATATTCTTTGGGATGTAATAATAATTGGAGGAGGAGCAACCGGATTAGGAATAGCTTTGGATAGTGTTACCCGTGGGTACAAAACATTATTGCTAGAACAAATAGATTTTGCAAAAGGAACTTCAAGCAGAAGTACTAAACTAATACATGGAGGAGTTCGTTATTTAGCGCAGGGAGATGTCAGATTAGTAAAAGAAGCATTACACGAAAGGGGATTGTTACTTAAAAACGCACCTCACTTAGTAAAAAACCTATCCTTTATTATACCTAATTATAATTGGTGGGACGGCTTTTTATATACGACAGGATTAAAAGTATATGATTTTTTAGCAGGAAAATTAAGCCTAGGAAAGTCTATACACATCAACAAAAAAGAAGCAACTCAGAGATTACAAACGATTAAAAAAAAAGAACTCAAAGGAGCTGTTGTATACCAAGATGGGCAATTCGATGACTCTAGATTAGCAATTAATATCGCACAAACCTGTATTGAAAAAGGCGCAACGATATTAAATTATTTTAAAGTTGAGCGGTTAACAAAAAACAATGAAGGTATAGTGACTGGAGTTATTGCTAGTGACATGGAAAAAAATATTGAATATGATCTAAAAGCTAAGGTAGTCATCAATGCAACTGGAATTTTTACAGATTCCATCCAGAAAATGGATCAATCAAAGTTAAAAGAAATGATACGCCCAAGTCAAGGAGTTCATTTAGTATTAGATAAATCATTTTTGCCTGGTAAAGATGCTATTATGATCCCTAAAACAGATGACAACAGAGTTTTATTCTTAGTTCCTTGGCATAATAAAGTGCTTGTAGGAACAACCGATACACTATTAGATAATACTAGTTTAGAACCAATTGCATTAGAAAAAGAAGTAGAATTTATAATATCCACAGCAAATAAATACCTAACTAAAGAAGTAACAAAAAAAGATGTATTAAGTGTGTTTTCAGGACTTAGACCATTAGTTGCGCCACAAGATAAATCAGAAAAAACCAAAGAAATATCACGAAGTCACAAAATAATCACCTCTACCTCTGGATTAATTTCTGTTATTGGTGGAAAATGGACTACCTATAGAAAAATGGCAGAGGACACAATTGACAAAGCGATTGCGACGGGTAAACTACCGCCAAAAAACTGTAAAACAAAATACTTAGAAATTCATGGAGCAACTCATAATATTGATACGAGCAATCACCTGTATATTTACGGAAGTGACCAAAAGGCAATCATAGAGTTAACAGAAGAGTTTCCGGAACTTGATGAAAAATTACATCCTCGACTAGATTATTTAAAAGTTGAAATAATCTGGGCTATTCGATATGAAATGGCCAGAACAATCGAAGATATATTAGCTAGACGAGTTAGAGCTTTATTTTTAGACGCTAGAGCTGCTATAGAAATAGCACCCCTCATAGCCAAATTGCTAGCAAAAGAATTAAATAAAAATAGTGAATGGGAGCAAAAACAAATAGAAGAATTTAACACAATTGCTGCCCATTATGTATTAAATTGACATATTCAAAAAATTAACCAAAGGGTTTCATGCAATCCTTACTTTAATATATTAAGCACACTATGGAAGAAAAATTCATTCTCGCCCTAGATCAGGGAACCACGAGCTCACGCGCAATTATTTTTGACAAAAAAGGGAGTGTTATTTCTGTGGCTCAAAAAGAGTTTACACAATATTTCCCGAAACCAGGCTGGGTTGAACATGATCCCATAGAAATTTGGTCCACCCAAACTGGTATTGCTACAGAAGCAATAGCCAAACAAGGACTTAATGCCACAGATATAGCAGCAATAGGCATAACCAACCAACGAGAAACTGTGGTAGTTTGGGATAAAAAAACAGGAATCCCTGTATACAATGCAATCGTATGGCAAGATAAAAGAACAATTGAATATTGCGAAGAGCTAAAAAAACAAGGCAAATCAGAATCTGTTAAAGAAAAAACAGGCTTAGTCATTGATTCCTATTTCTCAGCAACAAAAGTAAAGTGGATACTAGACAATGTAGATGGAGTAAGAACACGTGCAGAAGCTGGTCAGCTTGCACTAGGAACAATAGACTCTTGGCTTATTTGGAATTTTACTAAAGGCGATCTTCATGTCACAGATGTAAGCAATGCCTCAAGAACACTACTTTTTAATATTAACACCATGAAATGGGATGACGAGTTATTAGAACTTTTTACGATCCCAAAAAGCATGTTACCAGAAGTTAAAGAGTCTAGTGAAGTTTATGGGTATACTAAAAACACGCTTTTAGGAGGTAAAATACCTATAGGAGGGATTGCAGGAGACCAACAAGCAGCTCTCTTTGGTCAAATGTGTACTAAGCCTGGGATGGTAAAAAATACATATGGTACAGGTTGCTTTATGCTAATGAATATTGGTGAGAAACCAATTATTTCTAAAAACAATTTACTAACCACTGTAGCTTGGAAAATAAATGGCAAAACCGAATACGCACTAGAAGGAAGTATTTTTATTGCAGGAGCTGTAGTACAATGGCTTAGAGATGGATTAAAAATCATAAAAAACTCAGCAGATATAGAAAAACTAGCTTGTACTGTGGATAGTTCTGAAGGAGTATATTTTGTACCCGCATTTTCAGGATTAGGAGCTCCGCATTGGAATCAACAAGCACAAGGAAGTCTTTTTGGGCTTACCCGAGGTAGTACCGATGCTCATATCGCAAGAGCAGCTCTAGAAGGGATTGCTTACCAAACCATGGATATTTTAAAAGCAATGGAGGCTGATTCTCAGATTGACATAAAAGAACTTAGGGTAGATGGCGGAGCAACTATAAACAAAACATTAATGCAATTTCAGGCAAGTGTACTTAATACAGTAACTGTTCGACCAAAAGAAGTAGAAACAACAGCAATGGGAGCAGCATATTTAGCTGGATTAGCTGTTGGCTACTGGGAGAGTCTTGAAGAAATTCAAGAGATATGGCAAACAGATGTGTATTTCACTCCTGTTACCGAAAGAACAAACATCAAAAAAGGTATTGAAGGGTGGTATAAAGCTATCAACGCTCTTCAATATTGGGCTAATTAAAAAACTAAAATATAAAAAAAATGACACCTTTTATAGCAGAAATTATTGGAACAATGTTACTAATCACACTAGGTTGTGGAGTTGTAGCTAATGTAGTTTTACACGAAACTAAAGGAAATAACAGTGGATGGATTACCATTACTACAGGTTGGGCATTAGCTGTATATATCGGAGTTGTAGTATCTTCCCCATATAGCGGCGCACATCTAAATCCTGCAGTAAGTATTGGGTTAGCAATTGCAGGTAAATTCCCTTGGGAGTCTGTGTCCTTGTACATTCTAGCGCAGTTTATAGGAGCAATGATAGGAGCATCAGTTGTATGGTTAGCATATAAAAATCACTTTGATGCCACAAAAGACCCAAGTTTAAAAAAAGCCGTATTTTGTACCGATCCAGCCATTCGTAACTCACTATATAATTTGATTGGTGAAATTGTAGGAACTTTTGTATTAGTATTTACAATCCTCTATTTTACAGACGTAACTATTACCGATAAAGATACAGCAGTGATCGGTTTAGGCTCTGTAGGAGCAATTCCTGTAGCCTTTTTAGTTTGGTCAATAGGGTTATCTTTAGGAGGTACAACTGGTTATGCGATTAACCCTGCCAGAGACCTTGGACCAAGAATCATGCACGCCGTTTTACCTCTAAAACAAGAAAAAAGTTCAAGTGATTGGAGTTATGCATGGATTCCAGTTATTGGGCCAATATTAGGAGCTTCTTTTGCAGCTGGACTCATGTTGATTCTTTCTGGAATACAACTATAAAACACTTTTCTAGATGATCAAAACTGCCAAACTTATAAGTAATTATATCTCAGGAAATAAACTTAAAACATATAAGTTGTTTTTTTGCTAAAATTAACTACCTTTGCCAACTTAATTATAATCGGGGTCGAGAACCCAAAAA
Source organism: uncultured Flavobacteriaceae bacterium (assembly GCA_963768325.1). Taxonomy (GTDB): domain Bacteria; phylum Bacteroidota; class Bacteroidia; order Flavobacteriales; family Flavobacteriaceae; genus Aquimarina. Next base: position 11,801 of record CAVYIL010000163.1, read on the forward strand.
TTAATTTTTATGCCTGTTAAAATTAGATTACAGAGACATGGTAAAAAAGGGAAACCTTTTTACTGGATCGTAGCAGCTGATGCTAGATCAAAAAGAGATGGTAAATATCTAGAAAAGTTAGGGACTTATAACCCAACCACTAACCCTGCAACAATAAACTTAGATGTTGATGGAGCTGTAAAATGGTTGCAAAATGGAGCACAACCTTCTGATACCGCAAAAGCGATATTATCTTATAAAGGAGCTTTATTAAAAAATCATTTGGCTGGTGGCGTAAGAAAAGGCGCTTTAACAGAAGAGCAAGCTGATGAAAAATACCAAGCTTGGTTATCCGAGAAAGAAGGAACTGTAACTGCTAAGAAAGATTCTTTATCAAAAGTAGAGGAAGAAGCGAAAGCAAAAGCTCTAGAAGCTGAAAAAGCAGTAAATGCTAAACGTGAAGCAGATGCAGCAGCAGCTGTAGTAGCACAAGAAGCTGAAGCTAATGCTACAGAAGAAACTAGCAACGAAGAAGAATAGTTGTATTATTAACGATGAAGAAAGAAGACTCCTTCTATCTAGGAAAAATCGTAAGTAAATTTAGTTTTAAAGGCGAAGTCTTGGTTAAACTAGACACGGATGAGCCTGAAAGTTATATAAATTTGGAATCAGTATTTGTTCATTATAACAATAATCTGGTTCCATTTTTTATTGAAAAATGTTCCTTGCACAAAAGCGAATTATTGCGCATTAAATTTGAAGACATCGATACAGAAGAAGATGCAGAAGATTTAATGAAGGCTGAATTATATCTCCCACTGACATTACTGCCTAAACTCGAAGGAAATCAATTTTATTTTCATGAAGTCATTGGCTTTACAGTTCTAGATAAATCTTTTGGTGAAGTCGGAATTATCAAATCTATTAATGACGCTACAACACAAGCGCTATTCGAAATAGATCGTAATGGAATCGAAATTCTTATACCAATAAATGATGAATTTATTGATAAGCTAGACAAAGAAGCTAAAATAATTACTATTAATGTGCCAGAAGGATTAATAGAACTATACCTTTAATAGAACTAATTATATTACTCCTGTTTTTTTATAAAATAAAACGACAATTTTCTACGACTTTATAGTATGACTAAACCATTTAAGTTCAAAGAATTTATAGTTAACCAGAATCAATGCGCCATGAAAATAGGAACGGATAGTGTTTTATTAGGTTCATGGGTGCCTTTTGATGATCAAATTAACTCAATTCTAGATATCGGAACTGGTACTGGGGTAATTGCTTTAATGATGGCACAGCGCTTCCATGCGGACATTATTGATGCTTTAGAAATAGATGCTAATGCATACGAACAAGCAGTAGATAACTTTGAGTCCTCACCTTGGGGGGATAGATTATTTTGTTACCATGCTTCTTTTCAGGAATTTGTAGAAGAAATTGATGATAAATATGATTTACTAGTGAGTAACCCCCCTTTTTTCTCAGAAAATCACAAAACGTCTGATGAAAAAAGAGACATCGCTAGGTTTGAGGATGCACTGCCTTTTGAACATCTTTTTATTGGGGTATCCGCCTTGCTTTCTGAAAAAGGACGATTTGCACTTATAGTGCCTTACAAAGAAGAGGATAGAGTAATAAACATTGCGAAGCAACTTCATTTATATCCTCATAAAATAACTAGAGTAAAAGGAACACCAAACTCTATAATAAAAAGAAGTTTGTTGCTATTCGGTTTTGATAATAAAGGAACAATACAGGATGAATTAATTATAGAAACATCTCGTCATCAGTATACAGATGAGTATAGTAGTCTTACTAAAGATTTTTATCTAAAAATGTAACAAACACAAAAAAAAGAGGGATAGACAACCCCTCTTTTCGTTCCTATAATCACTAAACTTAAGAATCTATTTTTAACTATTGTCTAAATAGTTAATTAAAAAAGATCTTATTTTTGATTAACTATTTCGCCATCTGCATCATAATGAACCTCTTTAATTTTACCATCTTTTTGAGCTAATTGCAATTTAAAGTCTGAAGCGTCTTCATTAGCAAATGCCTTTTTTATTTTTGAATCAGTAAAATTTTTAGCTACTGCATCAAGAACCGACTGAGGTAAGTTTTCTATAGCTACCTCAACATAATCTTCTTGTGTAGCTACTTCTTTAGTTATCGTTTCAGAAACTTTAGACTGAGCATTTACATTTTGATTTCCTAAAAACAATCCGATAGCTATAGCTGACAATACAAATAGATTTTTCATTTTTATTTAAATTTAAATTATGTTTTACATACGTTTACATATAAGTTAAATAGATAATTATGCCAAAATAAAATAAACAACTAAAAATACTTGTATGTTTCTGTTAATCAGCATGTTGTTTGTTTTTGTTTCAGGTAAACATAAATCCATAATTCATGAAATATGTGTAGAAAAATTAAAAAAACTGAGGAAAAATTACACACAAAATAACAATAAGCAACTGTTTTCCTCTTAACCTAACAACAATTTCATTATCAAAAAACTTAGTAATTATAGCTATAGGCAGAAAATTTTATTCATCACAAGAATTTAAGATTAATTTTATGAAGTGAAAAAAATTGTATTCTCTTCATTCATTAATTACATTTGTTTTAATATTGTAACAACATTATACTAACTATTTTAAAAAACACAAATCTTCATGAAACCAGATCTTTTTGAAGCCCCAGATTATTATAATTTAGATGAATTACTTACCGATGAGCATAAATTAGTTCGCGATGCAGCTCGGAGTTGGGTTAAACGAGAGGTGTCTCCTATTATAGAAGAATATGCACAAGACGCAAGATTTCCTAACCAAATAATTAGCGGTTTAGCAGAAATAGGAGCATTTGGACCATATATACCAGAAGAATATGGAGGTGCAGGCTTAGATCAGATTAGTTATGGTTTAATCATGCAAGAAATAGAAAGAGGGGATTCTGGTGTAAGATCTACTGCTTCAGTACAATCTTCTTTAGTAATGTATCCAATATGGAAATATGGAACTGAAGAGCAAAGAAAAAAATATCTCCCAAAATTAGCCTCAGGAGAGTTTATGGGTTGTTTTGGTCTTACAGAACCAGATCACGGTTCTAACCCTAGTGGAATGACTACTAATTTTAAGGATAAAGGAGATCATTATTTGCTTAATGGTGCGAAACTATGGATTTCTAATGCGCCGTTTGCTAATATAGCTGTTGTCTGGGCTAAAAACGAAGAAGGAAGAATCCATGGTTTAATAGTTGAGAGAGGAATGGAGGGGTTTTCTACTCCAGAAACTCATAATAAATGGTCTCTACGAGCTTCAGCAACAGGAGAACTTATTTTTGATAACGTCAGAGTTCCTAAAGAAAATTTATTAACTGGAAAAAGTGGTTTAGGTGCTCCACTAGGCTGTTTAGATTCTGCTCGTTTTGGAATCGCATGGGGAGCTATTGGTGCTGCAATGGACTGTTATGATACTGCATTGCGATATGCTAAAGAACGTGTTCAGTTTGGGAAACCAATTGCTGCAACCCAGTTACAACAAAAAAAACTAGCTGAAATGATTACAGAAATCACAAAAGCACAGTTATTGGCTTGGAGATTAGGCGTATTACGCAATGATGGTAAAGCAACTTCTGCTCAAATTTCTATGGCTAAACGTAACAATGTAGAAATGGCAATAAAAATAGCAAGAGAATCAAGACAAATTCTTGGCGGAATGGGAATAACCGGAGAATATAGCATTATGAGGCATATGATGAATCTAGAGAGTGTATTAACTTATGAAGGAACACACGATATACACTTATTGATTACAGGAATGGATATAACAGGTATTCCCGCTTTTAAATAAAAAAAAGTATAGTAAAAGGAAAACTATTATACCTTTTACTATATTGTATAGTTCTATACACGAATACCTTAGTGTTACTAAGGTATTTTCTTTTGTAGTTAATTCATAAGGAAAATGGTATAAAAACAAAAAAATGAAGATAGGGTTTGATGATAGTATAAGTAAAAAGAAAAATGTTTATGGTTTTATCACTGATTTTACGAATTTAGCAAAATGAAGTATGACCTAATTATTGTTGGTGGCGGCGCAGCAGGTTTTTTCACTGCAATTAATGCAGCAGAAAAGAATCCAGCTCTAAAAATTGCAATTCTGGAAAGAGGAAAAGAAGTGTTGTCCAAAGTTCGAGTTTCTGGTGGAGGTCGTTGCAATGTTACTCACGCTGAATTTGTCCCAGAAGAACTGGTTAAAAATTATCCTAGAGGAGAAAAAGAATTGAGAGGTCCTTTTCATAATTTTATGACAGGAGATACCATGGATTGGTTCTCTAAGAGAGGTGTAGAATTAAAAACAGAGAGCGACGGAAGGATATTCCCTGTATCAGATTCTTCAGAAACAATCATTAATTGTTTTCTGTCAGAGGCAAAACGATTTGGGATTCAGGTTCTAACGAATCATAGTCTTAAACATTTTGAGTTTAACAATGAATTTTGGATTGTGCAAACAAACCAAGATGATTTTATAACAAGTAAGTTAATGATTGCAACGGGGAGTAATCCTAAGGTTTGGTCTAAACTCCATGCTATGGGGTATCATATAACAGATGCCGTTCCTTCATTATTTACTTTTAACATAAAGGACAAAAGAATAAAAGAACTTTCTGGGATTGCCACTAATGTTTCGATTAAGGTTAAAAACTCTAAACTATTAAGTGAAGGTTCGCTCTTAATTACACATTGGGGGATGAGTGGTCCAGCAATTCTTAAACTGTCTGCTTGGGGTGCTATAGAATTAAATTTATGTCAATATAATTTTGAGATTATTGTAAATTGGCTTCAGGATCGTACTCAAGAAAACATTATAGAAGAATTAAAAGCGTTTAAAAACAAGAATTCAAAACAGCTAGTAGTGACATATTCTCAATTTGGATTACCAAAAAGACTATGGCAAAATTTAGTGTTAGCTTCTGGAATGGATGATACTACACGCTGGGCTGATGTTAACAAATCTCAACTTATTACACTGTCTAATGAGCTTACACGGGGTGTTTACAAAGTTAATGGTAAAAGCACCTTTAAAGAAGAATTCGTTACAGCAGGAGGGGTTGCTTTAAATGAAATTAATTTTAAAACTTACGAAAGTAAAAAACATAAGAATTTATATTTTGCAGGCGAAATATTAAATATTGATGCGATTACAGGTGGTTTTAACTTTCAGAATGCTTGGACAGGTGGTTTCATAGCGGCTCAGGCAATAACATCCTAAAAAAACTATTATTTATCATACATGAAAACAGCTATAAAAATCAAAAGTGATTCTTCTGAAAATTTATGTTTTTACTTCAATATCACATACATGCAAAGTGGTAAACTAATTTTTAAAAGAATAACAAGAATTCTTTAGTGCATAAGAAAAATGGTATTAGTATATTATTACAATACCTGACGTAAGCTGTTTTAAAATTAAAAGGAATCTATCAAAGTTGTATTACACTTTCAGAAAGCCATTTAATGAAATCTCAATAGCTTGATGAATATGTTTTTCTAATAATTTTACTTTTTCATTCTCGTGGATTTTCACAATAGAAACTACATTGCCAAAAAATAGTTCTTCCATAACCATTGTATTGTAGCTTTTAAAAACTTTTTGTTTTATCCCTGTTTTAAAAAAATCTTCTATTTCCTTGTAATATTGTCTTGCTTCATCTTTTAAAGATTGAGGGATATCAGGAGAACGCGCTATTTGTTCGGAAAATATGAATGCCAGTGGGTTGTTAACAAAATAATGAAACAAATTTAACCACATAATTTCAAATTGTTTTTTTATGTTATCTTCGGGAACATTACGCATAACTACTGTCCCGAAATCTTGGGTAAGCATCATATAAAGTTCTGTAATAATCTCTTCTTTATTTTTAAAATGATGGTATAATGTGCCATTGGCAACACCAGATTCTTTAATAATTTGAGATAATGAGGTGCCTTGAATACCTTGCTTAGTGATCAACTCAAGGGTAGTTTGTAATACAATAGCTTTTTTACTCATAAAAATTTATACCTAGTTTTAATTAAGTCGCCATATGCTAAAATTTAGTACAGTTGCAAAAGCAACCCAAATCGTGTAAGGGATAAGTAGGTATGTAGCAAGGTTGTTAACAATTCTAAATCGAGTAATTGTAAACAACATTAAGATAAATAGGGCTGTTATATCTAATAATGCTAATAAAGGTTTGCGTAATCCAAAAAATATAATGAACCAAGCGGCATTAAGCAATAATTGAAATCCAAAATGATAAAGAGCTGTTTTTACCCATTTATGATAAAGTCCTTTGCTCCATACTAATCCAGCAGCAATCCCCATCATAATATATAACAATAGGGACACAGGAAGAAAAGTCCAGCTAGGAGGTGTATAGGGCGGTTTTTTTAAAGTTGTATACCATGTGTCGATTGATGTTTGAGTAACTGTAATACTCATAAAACCAATTAATAAACATATTAGTACAGCGATCAAACTGCGTAACAACCTCTTTTTCATAAGTTACGTAAGTAAAGTACTAAAATAGCAAATTTATTTCACTAGTTACATTATAAAATTTTGGATTGAATTATCTTTGCAAAAATATTTTTATATAATGGATAAATATCCCCAGTTTACTTCGCAAAAAAGATCAAAAGTACCAAATGAAGGAACCGTTAACTGTTCGTCGCCTAGTAATATAGCGTTAGTAAAATATTGGGGAAAAAGACCAATCCAGCTACCTGAAAACCCTTCCTTAAGTTTTACGTTAGATGTTTGTAGAACAAATACGATATTAGAGTATATCAAATTAGATCAAGAAACCGAAAATTTTAATTTTGAATTGTTTTTTGAAGGGAAGCCTAAACCTGATTTTAAACCAAAGATTCAACGTTTTTTGGAAAGAGTATTTATATATCTTCCTTTTTTAAAACAGTATAAATTTATAATAAAAACCAGTAACACTTTTCCTCATAGTAGTGGTATTGCATCATCAGCAAGTAGCCTGAGTGCACTTGCGCATTGTTTTATGCAATTAGATAAAAAAATAAACCCTAGTATAACAGGAGTAGAATTTGTGCAAAAAACATCTTTTTTAGCCCGTATCGGCTCTGGTAGTGCATGCAGGAGTATAGAGGGACCTGTTACAGTATGGGGCAAACATCCTGATATACCCAATAGCAATAATGTTTATGCTGTGCCCTTTTCGTTTGGTATTCATAAAAATTTTGAGCAATATCAAGACACAATATTACTAATAGACAAAGGAGAAAAACAAGTAAGTAGTTCTATTGGTCACGACTTAATGCATGGTCATCCCTTTGCAACAAAACGATTTGAACAAGCGTCAGATAATATATCCAAACTTAAAAACATATTAATATCGGGAGATTTAGATGCTTTTATCCAACTGGTAGAGAGTGAAGCGTTAACGCTACATGCTATGATGATGACTTCTATGCCTTACTTTATATTAATGAAGCCTAATACTTTGTCAGCTATTCACACGATATGGAAATATCGAAAAGAGACGGGTTCTAAAGTATGCTTTACTTTAGATGCGGGTGCTAATATACATCTACTATATCCAAATTCTGAAAAAAAAGATATTCGTGAATTCATTAACAGAGAGTTAGTTACATATTGTCAGAATGGGCAGTATATTTGCGATAAAATAGGTTTCGGAATCTAAAAAGTGTAACTTTACACCCGTTAAAGCGACAAATTATTTAAAAACTAATGAGAGGACCATTATTTTATTCTAAAATACTTCTGTTTGGAGAATATGGTATTATTAAAGATTCTAAAGGACTTTCTATACCTTATAATTTTTTCAAAGGTGCGTTAAAAGTTACTGAGTTTCCTGATAAGGAAGCTATTAAATCTAACAAAAATTTAAAGAATTTCGCTGAATACCTTGATACAGTTCAAGAAAAAGGGATAGTGAAATTTGATATAAATAAATTGCATTTTGATATACAATCAGGAATGTATTTTGATAGTAGTATTCCCCAAGGATATGGCGTAGGAAGTAGTGGTGCTTTGGTTGCTGCTGTTTATGATAAATACGCAGAAAATAAAATTACTGTTTTAGAAAATCTTACTCGTGAAAAATTACTAAAGCTAAAAGAAATTTTTGGTTTAATGGAGTCATTCTTTCATGGTAGTAGTTCTGGATTAGATCCGTTAAATAGCTACTTAAGTTTACCTATTCTGATTCACTCCAAAAATAACATAGAGCCAGCAGGGATTCCCTCTCAGAGTACAGACAATAAAAAAGGTGCTGTATTCTTATTAGATAGTGGTATTACTGGCGAAACGGCTCCTATGGTGAGTATTTTCATGGAAAACATGAAACAAGAAGGTTTTAGAAATATGCTAAAAAATCAGTTTGTAAAACATACAGATGCATGTGTAGATGATTTTTTGAAAGGGGATATAAAATCCTTGTTTTCTAACATAAAAGAGCTGTCTAATATCGTTTTGGATAATTTTAAACCTATGATACCAAAACAATTTCATAATTTATGGAAAAATGGTATAGAGACTAATGATTATTACCTGAAACTATGCGGATCAGGTGGGGGAGGATATATTTTAGGGTTTACCAGAGATATAGAAAAGGCACAATCTGCTCTTAAAGAGTATAAATTAGAAGTTGTTTATAATTTTTAATCAAGCATAATGTATGCTTTCTAGAAAAAATAAACTATTATTACTGAAGTTATTAAGTTTATTTTCTGTTGTAAGAGGGTACAATATTCTTGTTATTATCATAGCACAATATCTTACATCTATATTTATATTAGCTCCTCATAGGCAATTACGAAAAGTAATATTAGACCCTAATTTATTTGTTATTATTCTAGCATCAGCGGGAGTAATTGCATCTGGGTATATTATTAATAGTTTTTACGATAACGAAAAGGATTTAATTAACAGACCTCAGAAAACTTTGCTCGACCGACTAGTTAGCCAGCAAACCAAATTAACTGTTTATTTTATTCTAAATTTTTTATCGGTAATATTAGCCAGTTATGTGTCTTTTAGAGCGGTTCTTTTTTTCTCTTTCTACATTTTCGGAATCTGGTTTTATTCGCATAAATTAAAAAAAATTCTTTTTGTAGGTAACGTAGTTGCTTCTTCCTTATCAATTACACCATTTTTTGTCATTTTTATTTATTATAAAAATTTTGCAGAGGTTATTTTTGTACACGCTACATTTCTGATATTAATCTTGATAATAAGAGAAATGATAAAAGATCTTGGTAGTTTAAAAGGTGACTTAGCTCTAAACTATAAAACGATACCTATTATTTATGGAGAATCTACTTCAAAAAAAATTATTAGTGTATTAATTCTCATTTCCTGTATTCCGACATATCTACTGTTAGCTAAATATGAGATCGGACACATGAATCTTTATTTTTATAGCAGTTTAGTTACACTTTCTCTATTTTTAATAGCTTTATGGAAGTCTACAAATAGAAGTCACTATATTTGGTTACATAATATTTTAAAGTTAATAATTGTATTAGGTGTTTTTAGTGTAGTGTTAATCGATATTAATACAATTCTGGATAAAATTAATTGGTAACCCATTTCTTAATATAAAAGCTCCCGTCTTATCTGTACGGTAAAAAAACACGTTACCCTTATTAGCACTTTCTTCCCATTGATGCAAAAGATTTTTATGATTACTCCCATCTGCTACTATTAATTTGGGGCTTAACGTATTAACAACTCTGTTAAAATGAATTTTAGGGGAACCCGACAATAAAACAATATCAGGTTGCAGACCTTTTATGTCATAAACAGCAGTACTATCAATTATTAAAATTGTTTTATCAGCATACTTATAGATGTTTTTTAATATTCCTGATGTATCTATCGAACTATGATTTTGGATTAGGTAATTAGAAAACATATACTTTCTTGTTTTTTTATTTATTGGGTATCTACTATATAATTTTAGTATATTATTTTTTTGTACACCGAGTGTGGTATTACGTTGATTATGAAAAATGATAAGCTCCTCTAAATCAGATTTACCCTGTTTGTCAAAAATTAAAACTATTACAAAAACAGTTAAATTAAAAACTAACCAATAGATTTTATTTACGTTGTATTTTTTTAAAACCAACACACCAGTTATTATTATGGCATATGACGAAATAAGCAATCTCCAAGAAAAAGAAATATTGGTCATCAAAAAAGCTTTTTGCTGAGCTACCCAACTAATGATCGTATTCATAAAATTGATACAATCAGCAAAAAACACAACTATAAAATCAAGGGGTATTTCTAAAAAGGCCACAACTACACTAATAATACCGAGTCCTAAAACACCTCCAAGGATTGGAATAATGATGAGGTTAGAGATGAAAAACAAAAGAGGAAATTGATGAAAATAATAAAGTGATAATGGTAATATGCCTAATTGAGCTGCCATAGTAACCGTAAATGTATCCCATAGTTTATTAGATATATAAAACTTTGGTTTGTATAGGTTAGCTATAAGAGGCTGAACCCATACTATAAAAAATACAGCTAAATAACTTAATTGAAACCCCACAGAAAATACTAACATCGGGTTAAAACAGATTAATACAAATATGGATGTGAAAAGAGAGTCATAAACACTTGTTCTAGATTTAAATTCTAAACCAATCGCTAAAAAAGAAAACATAGTCACTGCCCTTAATACAGAAGGAGATAATCCTGCAATAATAGCAAAGCACCAAAGAAAAAGGATAATTAAAATTGTTTTGAATAGTTTTCCTTTTCGGCTTAATCGAACAAAGGGGGTTATTATAAAATTTAAAATTGATAATAAGATACCTACATGAAGTCCTGAAACGGCAAGAATATGGATTGCTCCTGCATTTCTGTACTCATCAAAAGTTTCTTGATTAATATCTTGTCGTTGTCCTAATAAGAGAGCATTGACAATAGATAATTGAACTGGAGTTAAATTATATTTAGAAAGTCTGTGGTTACTGTTTTTTCTAAATCGATCTGCAATTCGAAACACTGAGTTTTTGATATGCAAACTTTTAGCAATACGATTAGTAGACAGTATTACTTGATGATACACATACAATCTACTCATATGTTTAGAATAATCAAACTGAAAGGGATTTAGTGGTTTAGCTATTGGCTTTAATGTAGTATAAGCCGTATAAATATCCCCTATTTCTAATGAATTACTAACACTATCCTTTGGTAATAAAAGCAATAAGTTGCCATTAGTGTTTACGCCATTTAATACTCTTAGGTTAATTATATATTTGTTATAATAAGAAGAGGGGGTTAATCTTTCTTTTATATCAAACTGAATCCCACTTTTAGTATGAGGGGAATTTTTAGAATGTATTAGATTTGTATAATAATTAGATGACAATTTAGGGTTATGAATGTTATAAATTACAGCTCCAAAAATGACAAATACAATCACTGTAGAAATACCAAAAAATAATCCTTTATTAAACATTTTTCTTGCGTGTAATAATTGTATAGCAAGATTAAGAATGGAAATAAAAATAGAAACCAATAAAAAATCGAGATTAAGTTTAAAATAATAACCTAATAATACGCCTAGGATACTAGAAAGAGTAATGATTAAAACAGGTATATTAATTGGTCTCATTTCCTAAGTCAGACAATTTATTTTGATATTTTCTGTCTAGTACCCTTTTTTTATGAATTTATCGCAATAAAACATTTTTTCCTTTCTGTTTCTAGAGAAAAATAATCCATAGCATTGCTATGCTTGATTTTTTTCTATTGCATATATAAAAAAAAGGCGTTTTCTTTTACAGTAAATTTATAAGGAAAATGGTATACGTTTAGGAAGATGAATTTTTGCCCTCAATAAATTTAGTTTGATTCTAAAAAAAAGTTAATTCGATACTATTCTTCGCGTTCCTACATGACACCTTCTCCAATATTGTTCATCAAGACTAGATACGATAACCCCTCTCGATACGGATGCATGAATAAATTGTATTTGGTTTTTAACCTCTACAACTAATCCAACATGATTAACCACATTTTTGTTTTTATTAGTTTTAAAAAACAATAAATCTCCAACCATTGCTTTTTTTAAAGGGATAGATTTTCCTTTTTTTGACATTTCTCTAGATGATCTCGGAAGATCAACTTCCTCTTTTTTGAATGAAGTGTATACAAGTCCAGAACAATCCATTCCTTTTTTAGTAGTACCTCCATATTTATAACGAGTGCCCTCATAACTTAATGCTGTTTTTATGATGGAAGATGTTTTTGTGTTTTTAGAATTTGTTACATTTCTGGAATGAGATCTAGAAGTTACATTTCTGCTTGATCCACAAGAAATCAACATTAATGCGACTGTTATGGAAAGTGCTATTTTTTTCATTAAAAACTGTATTTCTAGCAAAGTAAGTATTTTACCTAATATTTTCAAAAAAAGACACTTCTTTAACATCTAACCTAAAAAAGAAGGAGGTACTTCTGTTTTTCAATATTACAAATAAGCTAGAAACAGATCCAGAAAATAAGTTAATTCTACAAGATTTATCTGAAGCTCAAAATAGATAACAACAACGTTGTGAAACTTTACAATTTGTAATATTTATCCATAAGGTAATGAAACATAAAACGAATGGAGATAAGTGATGGATAAAAAGAAGAGTTTATTATATTTAGCATAGGCGTTTCCCTTTTATTATAATGGGGAAACAGCCATTTATTTCTGTTTTGGATTTGTAAGTTTGCACCCCAAAAAACAAACGTAACAAATGAGAACAGAAATTCGTCAAAAGATTGGATCCTACCTACTTTCTATTATATTATTAGCGAGTAATTTTTTTCCAACTATAGCAATGGCTAGAGCAATAATTATTGGGAAGGAGATTACTTTAGCCAAGCCTTTAACAGAAACCGAAAAAGGAGGAGCGGTACCGGTAGATCATGTTCAAATGAGTACGGGAAATGTTTCTCTAGAAGAATCAATTTTTTCGATAGAAGGATATGATGCTAGTCTAACCTATAATAGCGAAGGGGTATCTCAAAAAGCAAGTGTCTGGAATAGAGATCAGAAACAGGGTATACTTGGTTTAGGGTGGGAATACCCAGAAGAAAAGATTATACGATTAACACAACAAACGGGTACAACTATAGATGATAAATTTCTCTTATACACCAATGGAAGTACCCACTCATTACTATTTATTGCAGACGTTAATGGTGTAAAAGAATATCGTATAGCTAGTCAATCCGAATGGATTATAAAACAGCATGAATCCATTGATCAATGGCAAGTATACTATCCAGATGGTCAGGTACACATTTTTGGAGATGGTAGTTTAACAAAGCATATTTCTGATGGAGTAGCCTATAATGTAAGGTGGAACAACTGGATCGGAAGCTCTGTAATTACTGAAAATCAAAGCAGATTGCCAATTTCTTATAATATATCAGCTATAGAGAATATTTACGGCGAACAAGTTAAATTTTACTATAACAAGCAAGAAGAAGCGGTAGGAGATCAAGGAATCAAACATACTCGAGCAACTTATTTATCCAAAATAGAAGGTCTACGGGGCAAAACACTTGTATTTACATACGGAGCAATACGTAATCTGTCCAAGGTGTACAT
>CAVYIL010000164.1:0-5315 GCA_963768325.1 uncultured Flavobacteriaceae bacterium
TGACTTTTATCAGGTTTTAGGTGATAAATTCAGTTTAATAGTGATTCTAAACCTTTAAAATAAGTTAGACTTTATATGCTTGATTTAACTGTGTTATTTGATAGCTTTATGTCTGTAAAAGTTGTAAAGTATTCAATATTAGAGCTCTTAAAATGCTTTGTGAACTTAATTTAATGCTAAAATTAATGTGTTTTATTCTTTATTTTAATTAATTAATTAAAAAATAATTCATTGTATATAACATACTTGTAAACAGGAGCTTGTGTGGAAAATATGTTTATATAGTACATTTTTATACATAGTACTGTAACAGATATAGTAGTTTAACGTCTTGTAAGTATAAAACAATTAAAATCAATGCTTTATGAGGGCTTTAAATAATAATCAAATTACCCAAAAACTGAATAGTACTAAAGGTTATACTTGGAATACTAAAAGGCGGTACAAATAAACCCTTTATATAAATACCTTAAATCCGCAACAATATTAAACGAGTAATAATGGATTTTTTTTATGGTTATTATTCTTTTGATTTTAAGTTTTGACGTGTTTAATCCTAGAAATTGGCATAATTAAGGGTTTGATAAATCAAACTGTTTATTTTAACCGAAAAGTATACCAGTCTTTCAATCCAAAAGTATACCATTATAATTAAATAAAAAAGTTTCTTTGTGTCACATGTATTTCTTGGGGATTATGCAAAAGAAAAATAGTCTTTTAAGATTCTACGTGTATGAACATCAATTATCGATAACAAATAAGCGTTTTTACCCACACTTGGAATCCAAACCATCTTAATATCCATTTCTAAACACTCAAAAGGTATAGAGGTCTTTACTTTTCTAAATTTTACAAATTTTCGTCCAGAACCACTTCTGTTTATACGTTTTTCTAATTTCAATAAACCCTCTTGTTTCATTATTCTATATAGCTTTTTATGATTAATTTGATAGCCATCTCGCTTTAAATAAGTGGTCATTAAACGGTATCCGAAATCTATAAACTCATGACTCAAAATGGATTTAACTGATTTAATTACAGTATCTTGATTTACTAATCCATTTGACTTATGATAGGTAAGCTTACTAGGCTTGTTACCTCTTTTACCAGTACTTGGTGTGCGATAATAACTGCTTTGAACCATACCAATCATATTGATTATTTTCGTTTTACTAATAGTATACTTTTTGTAAATAGCATCTACTAAATCTTTCTTGGATTGGACGTTCCAAACTTTTTTTTTAAAAGCTCACGTTGAACTTCTAATTCAATTTCATTGTTACTTAATAATTTACGGAGTATTCTGTTTTCTTCCTCTGATTGCTTTAACTCCTTACTACGGGCATCATAAGTAATTTTTAAGCCAGCTTCTCCTTGATTATCATGCTTCTTCTTCCAACTATATAAAGTTCCTGTACTAAGACTGTATTTACGATAAGTCTCAACGATTCCTATTGCTTCTGAAGAGGCTGAAATTTCTAACTTTTCGGATAAACTCCATTTCTTGTATTTCATATCTCAAAGGTATTATTTGAAATTTAAAATAACACTCCGAACTTATTGGGGGCTAAAATAGGGTTATTGTAATAAAATTATTGATCTTGTTTTTCGAATAATTTTTTGATTATTTTCTAATTTTTTTAGTCCTCTCGATATAGCTTCAATAGTGAAGTTAAGATCTAAAGAGATTTCTTGTAGGGGGATTTTTATTTCTTCACACTTATAAAGTATTGATTTGGTTTTTAGGTAATTAAATAATCTGCATTCAAGAGATAGGGAGATAAACTGTTTTATAGCATTGACTATGGAGATATAGTGAAATTGATATGAAAAAATCATGAATTTATTAAGTTCAGGATACATGTTGCTCCATTTAATTATTTTTTCATTTGGGATAGTAAGAATTACAGTTTCTTTTAATACGATACTTGAGAATTCTACAGGATAGTTGGTGTATAAACCAGTATAGCTAACTATACAAGGTTTGTTGTCATCTAGGTAGTATAAAAGTATTTTTGAATTTTCATTTTCAATAAATAGTTTTATTAATCCGGATAATAATATACTTGTTTGATAATGTGCGTTTTGATGATAGTTGACGCGTTCTCCTGCGTTATGGTTGTAAATGGTACCATATTCTTCGAACAATGATACTAATTTATGAGTGAATGAAAAGTTTTTTAATAAGTCATTTATAATCATATCTTGATTTTAGTGATTTATTTTATATAGAGGATTTACCAAATCGCTTTTCAAGTATTATGTTATCACTAAAATTTGTTAGTACTTATTATCTGAAGATAGTTTACTCTTTTTAATCAATTAATGTGATAGATCTTGGTTTACCTATAATTTTATTTTCATTTTCTAATCGTTTTATAGCTCTAGAGATTGTAGCCTTTGATGTGTTTAGGTCAATGGCTATTTCTGTTCTAGAAATTTTTAAGTCCTGTAAATTATAAATAGAGGCTTTGGTTCTTAGGTAATTATATAATCGTTCTTTAAGCGAATGGATCATTAAGTTTCTGGTGGTGGATATCATTTGTCCGATATTATATTCACAAGAATAGATTATTAATTTTTTTAAGGATAAGTATTGGGAGTCCCACTCAGAAATTTTAGAATCAGGAACCCATAATAAGGTGCTTTCTTCTATAGCGGTAATAGAAACGGGTATGGACGTATCATTTGTCATGTTCATTAAGGTTAGTATAGAATTGTTTTTTGGAGAAATGTGATATAAAAGCAAAGAACTATAATTTTGTTCTAAATGTACCTTTAGTAGACCACTAATGATAAATGCGGTTTTGTTAAGGGTCATGTTTTTGGATAAAATAATATCACCTGGTAAATATTTTTTTGTAATAGCGTGTGATTTGATTAATGTAGATAATTTTTCTTCAAAATTTAATACAGTTTCTGTGTTCATAAATGGTTTATAAAGTTCTGGTTTTATAGAATATAAATATGTTATAGCAGGAATCCTTATCGGAGGTTAATGATAGATGAGTAATTAAATACAGTCTTAAAAAATAAATAAATCATGTAATATAAACTACTGGTTTTTAAGTTGATTTAAAAAATATGTAAAGCTAAATGATCTCCTAGATCACCACGCAGTGGTTTTACCATCTTATTATTACGTAATTATTGTAAAAAAATAACATGTTAAAAATAGACAAAAAAAAAGGGGAAATAAGTTAATTATATGTTAATAAAACCAACACCATGATGAACACCCTCCTTATTTTACACAGTAATCTAATTATTGTTTATCTAGATAAATTTTTGGTTAATTTTTTATTTTGTTTTTGTTAATATTAAGATTAGAGTGTAAAAATACCAATTAAAATTGATGTTTTAGGATGTGAATATGTGTAATTAGTTATAATAAATTATGTATAATATAATTTTTTGGTTAGTTTATATTGTAATCACATTGTGATTTTGGTCAAATATTGATCTGTAATTAATTGTGATTTATGTTAAAATTAAATAATTTCTTTTTTTAACATTTGTCCCCGCTTAATAGACCTCTTTTTCTTAATAAGAAAGGTGTACAATAGCTTATAAACAGTTTTTAGTATTAAATGTTGTTTAAAAAGTAAAAATATATCTAACCCAATAAATCTATATTATAATGAAAAACATAAAAAAAATATTGATAGCCTCGGTATCATTATTAAGTACGCACGTATTATTTGCTCAAGATACTATCCAAAGTAAAATAGAGGGATGGACGACTACTTTAAAGACAGTACTAAATGCTGGTGTAGCAGCTTTTGCAATAGTAGGGGGATTTCTGATTTTTGTTCAATATATGCAAGGAAATGAATCTGCCCAAAAGAACTTTATTCGATTTGTAATTGGTCTGGCTATCTTTGGTTTAGTAGATTTAATAGCTAATGTGTTTGTCTAAACTAGACTGATTGTTAAATATTTAGTGTGTCATTTTATGTGATAAGTTTTATTAATTCATGGATCATAATTTTATATATTATTTGACAACCAAATTTGTCTACTCGTAATGTCATAGATTAAGAGATTTCTTTTTTTTGTCTTTTTTAAAACACTGATTATATGTGTATTACAAATATATAATTGTGGTTTTTAGGATTGATTATTAGAATTTGGATTAACGATGTTTTCTTTTCAGGTGTTTTTTAATTTCCTTTTATTTTGTTTTTTAACAAATGCCATTAGGCAATTGGTAACAGATATGAAGATGAGGTATTTATTTTTTTTTGCATATGGATTTAAAAATTTTACAAAATATTCCTTCCAGTTTTTTACTTGCTAAAAAAGCATTGTTGATTTGTTTTTTGGTATCTATAATGACTGTGATAGGTAGTTTAAGTTGGGCTTTTTATGTAGCCAAAACTTTTACAAAAACCACTTTTATCATTACCGAAAAAGGACAGGCAACAATAGCAAAATCAATGACATCTAGTCAGATTGATACCTATCGAAATCCTGAAATTAAGAATCATATTAAGGTATTTCATAAATTATTCTGGGAGTACGATCAGTTTAGTTATGAGAGAAAGATTAATGAGGCTCTTTATTTGATTGGTTCATCTGGTAAAGAAATGTACTTGTCTCTCAAGGCTAAAGGTCACTTTTCTCAAATTCAGACACAGAATCTTATTCAGAAAATAACAATTGATTCTATTAAAATTGATGAGAAATCTACTCCTTATCATGGGGTATTGTATGGAGAACTGAAGGTGATGAGAACAGATCAAAAATCGGAAGAAAATAACAGGTTTTTTGCAAGTTTTGATCTTTATAATGTTTCTAGAACCGAGAAAAATCCTCACGGATTACTTATTGAAAATTATTTGGTGAAAAAGGTGACTAATTGAGTAGTTGGTTATATCTATTTCTATAGATAAAAGTGGGTGTTTTTTAATTTAAAATCAATAGGGATTTTAGTTTAGAATTATATGATTTATTTAGATAACAATCAAATTAAGTATTGATGAATACTATAAGTATAGAAACTGAAGAAAAAATATGGAAAGGTACATCTTCACAATGGGTGAATTTTAACTTTTACTTTTTATGCGTGCTTTTAGCGATTGTTTTTGGATTAGGGATATTATTTGCTTTATGGAAATATTTCTATACCAAATTAAATGTGCTAGAGATTACTAATCAAAGAATTATAGAACATCGTGGGATATTATCAAAAGAAACGAATGAATTAGAATTATATAGAATAAAAGATTTAAAATTAGAGCAGCCTTTTTTTCTTAGGATATTAGGGTTGTCTAATATAGTTCTTGTAACTACAGATCATTCTAATCCTTTAT
>CAVYIL010000165.1:0-3439 GCA_963768325.1 uncultured Flavobacteriaceae bacterium
ATTTAAGAGCTAATTAAGTTTTTTTGTCTTCAATTATTTGTTTTTTTAATTATAAATAATAAAAAAATATTTAAAAAAGTGTATTATATCGATATAATACGTATTATATCGAAAAGTTTAAAATTTATCGCATACTTTTGTGAAGTAATCAAAGTAAGGTTTTACCTTTGTATCAGGTTTTAAGAGTGAGGGTCTTACTTTGAAATATTTTGTGTAATATATTTAAGTTGGTTAATAAATATTGTTATTTTCTTTTGTAAGACCTGATAAGAAAAGAGCTACTGGTTTCAGTAGCTCTTTTTATTTGCATAGAAATGTAAAAAGAGAAAAAAGGGAGATGTATCTTACTTTTTTATGAGTTTGGCTCCATCTAGAACTTTTTGTTTTAGCCCCTCTTTATAGATTAGTATTTTATCCAATACACAAGAATCATTAGAGCCTATAATTTGTGCAGCAAGAATACCCGCATTTAATGCTCCATCTAGAGCTACGGTTGCTACAGGAACTCCACTAGGCATTTGTAATATAGATAAAACAGAATCCCATCCATCTATCG
This sequence comes from uncultured Flavobacteriaceae bacterium, assembly GCA_963768325.1. Lineage (GTDB taxonomy): Bacteria > Bacteroidota > Bacteroidia > Flavobacteriales > Flavobacteriaceae > Aquimarina. The sequence continues at coordinate 557 of CAVYIL010000165.1, forward strand.
AGTTTTTTGATTTAACAGGCACTCCAATTATAGGTAGAGGAGATAAAGAAGCCACCATTCCTGGTAGATGCGCAGCCCCGCCAGCCCCTGCAATAATAACCTTAATCCCTCTTAGGTGAGCATTTTTAGCATAATCGAATAATTTTTCAGGTGTGCGATGCGCAGAGACGATATCGACTTCTATTTCGATATCAAAACCTTGTAATATTTCGATTGCTTTTTCCATTATAGGCATATCACTAGTACTGCCCATTATTATACCTACTTTGCTCATAATTATAATTCTAGTTAATATTTTTTAGTGTTTTTTTAGATATTATTTGTGTAGTTTTCTGTTATTCTGTGTAACAGAAAAACACGTTTTCTACAACTAATCTTTAGAAACCTACTCACTAATAACTTCAATACATTCTTTTACTTTTTTGGCAATGTTTCTAGCTTTATCAATATTCTCATTAACAATGGTTACATGACCCATTTTCCGAAAAGGTTTAGTTTGTTTTTTTCCATATATGTGAGGTGTTACACCTTTCATTTGGAGAATAGTTTCTATGTTTTTATATACAACATTGCCAAAATGACCTTCTGCCCCAACAAGATTAACCATAACCCCAGATACTTTACTTTCCGTATTACCCAAAGGTAGATTTAGGATAGCTCTAAGATGTTGCTCGAACTGATTAGTGTAACTAGCCTCAATGCTATAGTGTCCACTATTATGTGTTCTGGGAGCAACTTCATTGATCAGTATTTCATCATCTTGTGTCAGGAACATCTCAATAGCTAAAATACCAACGTGCTCATAAGAATTAGATACTTTTTTAGCAATTAGGGTAGCTTTCTCTGCAATTTTTTCATCTATTCTAGCGGGGCACAACACATACTCTACTTGATTGGCTTCTGTATGAAACTCCATTTCAACAACAGGATATGTTCTGATTTCACCATTTGGATTACGAGCAATGATAACGGCTAATTCATTTTTAAAATTAACCATTTCTTCAGCTATGCATTCGGTGTTTGGAAGATTCACTAAATCTACTTCTGTTTTTATGATAGATACCCCCTTACCATCATACCCCCCTTGGGTGCTTTTCCAAACAAAAGGATAATTTATTTTGTTATCCGTAATTCCACGAATAAGCTCTGTTTTATTAGAATAAAGTTCGAAATTTGCAGAAGGAATATTTTGTTCTTTGTAAAAAAGTTTTTGTTTTCCTTTATTTTGTATTCTCGATAACGTTTTAGCATCAGGATATACTTTTATCCCTTCTTTTTCTAGTTGTGATAGCGCTTCTATATTTACGTTTTCGATTTCTAAAGTAAGTACATTTACTTTTTTACCAAAGTTATAAACAGTCTGATAATCCATTAAATCCCCTGTTACAAAATGATTGCAAGCAATTTTGCTAGGAGCATCTTTACTAGGATCTAAAACATACGTACAGATGTCATATTTGCGGGTTTCATAGAGTAACATTTTGCCTAATTGACCACCACCTAGAATACCTAGTTTAAAATCAGACGAGAAATAATTTATCATTTTAAAAAAGTTTCAGAATTTTGCTTATCCAGCAAAAATAATTTTTTCAAAAGTATAAATCGTTATATGCAAGACTAAATACATAAAAAATCAAATCCTAACACCATTTTTCTTATGAATTTACTGTAAAAAAAGATATAAAGGAGAATGGCATAAAACACGTTTAGTATGAAACTAACTTTGTTACTAGAGTCAAATAATACTTAAAAGTTAGTAACGAAACCCAAAAACATTAATTATTAGATATTAGGCTATGATATAATAATAGTTGTTACTTTAGTAAAAAACACAATAAAGACTACACATGTTTAAAATAGCAGAGAATCTTTTAGCAAGTTTTAGTTCATGGATTTGGGATTGGCCATTGCTAATATTACTTCTCGGAGGTGGGTTGTTTTTTTTAATCTATTCTAAGTTTACCCCTTTCTTATATTTTAAACATTCTATTGATATTCTAAGAGGTAAATATGATAAAGTAGATGACCCCGGGCAGCTTAGTCATTTTCAGGCATTATCATCAGCAATTGCCGCCACTGTAGGAATGGGGAATATTAGTGGAGTAGCCATTGCTATAGTAACGGGTGGACCTGGAGCAATTTTCTGGATGTGGATAAGTGCTATAATTGGCATGGCGACAAAATTTTATACCTGTTCTCTATCATTAATGTATAGGTCTAAAGATGAGAACGGAAATGTGTTGTGTGGTCCAATGTATGTGATATCCGAAGGATTAGGAAAAAAATGGAAACCTTTAGCAATGTTTTTTGCTCTTGCAGGGTTAATAGGTACCCTTCCTGCATTTACAGCTAATCAACTAACCCAAACCTTGGTGGATGTTATGGATTGGAAAGAAGATTATAAGCTACATATTGGTGTTACTTTGGCTGTTATTGCATCTTTTGTTATTCTAGGAGGGATTAAGAGGATAGGACAAGTAGCTAGTAGGTTAGTTCCTTTTATGGTAGCGTTATACTTTATTACAGTCATATTAGTGTTAATTATCCAGATAGAGAAAATCCCTGAAATGTTTTGGTTAATTTTTACAGACGCCTTTACTGGAAAAGCAGTAATGGGGGGAGCTTTAGGACACTTAATAAAAACAGGGATAAAACGAGCAGCTTTCTCTAATGAAGCAGGAATAGGTACTGCCCCAATGATGCATGGAACAGCAAAAACAAATGAGTCCATAAGAGAGGGCTTAGTGGCAATGATAGGTCCTGCAATCGATACTTTGTTAGTATGTACACTTACCGCATTAGCAATATTATCAACAGGAGTATGGAGGGATACAGAAAGTAATGGGATAACGATAACATTGAATGCGTTTAATTCTGTTTTAC
>CAVYIL010000166.1:0-6249 GCA_963768325.1 uncultured Flavobacteriaceae bacterium
AATATCATAACCTATTCATGCAATACCATTTTTCTTTCGCGATAAATTCATAAGGCAAATGGTGTCAATCCTCCTTAGTGTTTTAGAATAAAGTCTATAATAAAAATAGCTTTGATCTTTTTTAATGACCAAAGTTATTTTTATTGATGAGTAAAAAACTTTTTATGAATATCTGCAAGCTTTATAAAAAAGCATTCTTTTGCTACTTACATATGGCTGATTACATCATATTTGGTTATAATATGGTGTTTTCCATTATCTAGATCAACCAAAACAGCAGAATTTCCATTTTTGATTAATCTGGTTATTTCTTCTAAGGATGTATTAGCTTTAACTATAGGAAAAGGATCTTTCATCACTTCTTTAATAGGAGTATCTGCGGAGTATTTATTTTCCAAAAAAGCAGAGAACAATGCTGTTTCATCTATGGAGCCAACAAACCCTTCACTATCAAGTACTGGGATTTGAGAGATTTGAAATTTACGCATTCGTTCTATCGCATGTGACACTAGCTCTTCTGTTTTTACAACCACGAGAGGCTGTTCTTTATGATCTTTTATCAAGTCAGATGCAGAATAAATATTTTCTTCAAGAAACCCTCTTTCTCTCATCCAATCATCATTAAACATTTTTCCAACATATCTACTACCATGATCATGAAATAAGACTACAACAACATCATCTTTAGTAAAATTGTCTTTTAATTGTAGTAATCCTTTTATTGCAGAACCAGCAGAGTTTCCTAAAAACATGCCTTCTTCTTTAGCTAATTTTTGTGTATAAACAGCAGCGTCTTTATCTGTTACTTTAGTAAATCCATCAATTACAGAAAAATCAACATTTTTTGGAAGAATATCTTCGCCTATCCCTTCTGTAATATATGAGTAAATTTCATTCTCATCAAAAATACCTGTTTCGTGATACTTCTTAAATACAGAACCATATGTATCTATTCCCCAAATTTTAATGTTTGGATTTTTTTCTTTTAAATATTTTCCTACTCCAGAAATTGTTCCTCCAGTACCAACACCAACTACAAAATGAGTTATTTTGCCTTCTGTTTGTTTCCATATTTCAGGACCAGTACTCTCATAATGTGCTAGACTATTAGAAGGATTATCGTATTGATTAACATACCAAGAGTTTGGAGTTTCTTCTGCTAATCTTTTAGATACAGAATAATAAGATCTTGGATCTTCGGGCTCTACATTGGTAGGACAAACTATTACTTTTGCTCCAACAGCTCTAAGAATATCCATTTTTTCTTTGGATTGCTTATCGGCCATAACACAAATTAATTTATATCCTTTCACGATAGCCACCAGTGCTAGTCCCATTCCTGTATTACCAGATGTTCCTTCTATAATCGTTCCACCAGGCTTTAATCGTCCATCAGCCTCTGCATCTTCGATCATTTTTACAGCCATACGATCTTTTACTGAATTACCAGGATTAAAAGTCTCGTATTTAGCTAGTACCAAGGCATCTATATCTTTAACTAAAGCATTCATTTTTACTAAAGGTGTATTTCCTATAGTTTCTAATATATTTTTTGCGTACTCCACAAGCTTATTATTTTTTTGCACACTCTTTTTTGGCGAGTGTTTTTTACCTTTTTCAAAGATACAAATTCAGAATTCAAGACTTATTGTGTTTATTAAAAAACGACCGAGACTTTTACCCCTTAAATGGCTCTGTTGTACATACTACCTTAGGACAATATTTTTTTAATTTTGCCGTGGCTATAAAGCGGTTTCTGGATTAGACGGATTTACCATATAATGTCTAAAAACAAAACTTGAAACAAGCCTTATAGATGCAGAGGTCTGTTATCAGTAGCTGCCAAAGCAGCTTCTTTTATAGCTTCTGCAAATGTAGGATGAGCATGTGACATTCTAGAGATGTCCTCAGCTGATGCTCTAAATTCCATAGCAGTAACAGCTTCTGCAATTAAATCAGCACATCGAGCTCCAATCATGTGTACTCCAAGGACTTCATCAGTAACCTCATCTGCTAATATTTTTACAAAACCATCTAAATCGGAACTTGCTCTTGCTCTTCCTAAAGCTCTAAATGGAAACTGTCCAATTTTATATTTTATACCCGCCTTAATTAATTCATCCTCCGTTTTACCTACAGCAGCAACTTCTGGCCATGTATATACGACTCCGGGTATTAAATTATAATCAATATGAGGTTTTTGTCCTGCAAGGGTTTCAGCCACAAAAACACCTTCTTCTTCAGCTTTATGAGCCAACATAGCACCTTTAACAACATCTCCAATAGCATAAATATTTGAAACAGAAGTTTGTAGATGGTTATTTACTTCTACTTGTCCACTATCCGTAAGTTTAATTCCAGCAGCAGAAGCATTAAGACCATCTGTGTAAGGACGTCGACCAACAGACACTAAGCAATAATCACCTTTTAAGACAACTAAGTTGCCGTTTTTATCTTCAGCTTGAACCGTTACCTCATTACCAGATACAGTTATACTTGTTACCTTATGCGAAGTATATATTTTTGTTTTTTGTTTCTTCATTACTTTCTGTAACTCTTTGGATAGAGAATTATCCATTCCAGGGATAATTCTATCCATAAACTCCACTACAGAAACATCTGCACCAAGACGTCGATATACTTGCCCTAGTTCTAATCCTATAACTCCTCCACCTATTACAATTAAGTGTTTCGGAATCTCTTTAAGTTTTAGCGCTTCTGTAGAGGTTATCACTCTTTTCTTATCTATCTCTATAAAAGGAAGAGAAGAAGGTTTAGAACCCGTAGCAATAATACTATTTTTTGCCTCAATTGTTTCTAATGAACCATCCTTCTTAGTTATATTAAGATGAGTAGCATCTTGGAACGACCCTACTCCTTCAAAAACGTCTATATTATTCTTTTTCATTAGAAAACTCACGCCATCACATGTTTGATCCACAACAGCTTGTTTACGAGCTATCATTTTTTCTAGATTGACTTTTATATCATCCGGAATCTCAATTCCATGATCAGCAAAATGTTTAACAGCATGCTCATAGTGATGTGAAGAATCTAATAAAGCTTTACTTGGTATACACCCTACATTAAGACAAGTTCCTCCAAGAGTTGAATATTTTTCGATAATTGCGGTTTTCATACCTAGTTGTGCGCAACGAATTGCAGCTACATATCCGCCAGGACCAGAACCTATTACGGCTACATCGTATGTACTCATAATGTATTATATTGTGCTGTTAATATTATAGTGAACAAATGTACAAATGTTTTAAGTCATATAGAAGTAATGATTTAATCAAATTTTAATAATGTATGGAATAGTATGAACAAAAGAAAAGTTATACATTTGGGTCAATAAATCTTATTAAAATTGTCAAACTAAATTAATGAAAGTAGAAATAGCTAAAAATTAAAAATCTTAACTAATTTGCTGCATCCTATTTTTTATTAAAAACCTAAGCTAGTAATCACCAAAAGAGCGTAGCCTTTTTTACAATTGAAACCAATAATGCGTAGTTTATATATACTTTCTTCTCTGTTTTTAGTTATTTTGTGGAGTTCTTGTCGAAATGATTTTGAATCTAGCCCTAGCCTAGGTAATATACAATTCTCTACAGATACATTATTTTTAGACACCATTTTCACTAATATTGGATCAAGTACATATAAATTTAAGGTATATAATAATACAAGTGAAGATTTTACTATTCCTACTATTTCTTTAGAACGGGGAAACAGTTCTAACTATAGATTAAATGTAAATGGAGAAGCTGGTAAATCCTTTGAAAATGTCGAAATATTTGCTAACGACAGTATTTTTATTTTTGTAGAAACTACGACAAATATTTTAGAACAAACAACTAAAAATGAATTTTTATATACGGATAGAATTCTTTTTGATAAATCAGGAAATCAACAAGATGTAGATTTAGTTACTTTAGTTAAAGACGCAAACTTTTTATTTCCTACTCGTGATAATTTAACAGGAGAAAAAGAAACTATATTACTTGGACTTGATAAAGATGATAAAGAACTTAGAGTTGAAGGATTTGTACTTGATGATGATGAATTACATTTTACAAACGAAAAACCTTATATAATTTACGGCTTCGCTGTTGTGTCTGGTAATAAAACTTTAACTATCGATGCTGGTGCTAGAATACATTTTCATGATAATTCAGGAATTATTGTAGCTAACAAAGCAACCTTAATAGTAAACGGTGAAGTAAGCACTGATCCAGAGCTTCTAGAAAATGAAGTGATTTTTGAAGGGGATCGATTAGAACCAGGATTCAGTGATAGATCTGGGCAATGGTCAACTATCTGGCTTACAAACGGAAGTACTGGTCATAAAATCAATCATGCTACTATTAAAAATTCTATTGTAGGATTACTAGTAAGCTCTAATGATGGAGGCGCTAACCCTACATTACAAATTACCAACAGTCAAATATACAATAGTTCTAATGTAGGACTTTATGCTAGTACTGGTAATATATTAGGTGAAAATCTGGTAATCAATAACTCAGGACAAGTATCTTTTTACGGAACTCTTGGTGGAACTTATAATTTTAACCATTGTACTTTTGCAAACTATTGGACTAGTGGTTTCCGTCAATTTCCAACTGTATTAATAGAAAACAACAGAGAAATAGATAAAAAAGTTATTTATTCAGACTTAATTGAAGCTAATTTCTCTAATTGTATCATTTATGGTAATGAACAAATAGAACTAAAATTTAATAAAACAGATAAAGCTGCTTTCCATTATAATTTTAAGAACTGCTTTATCCGGTTTGATGATGTTAATGATAAGTATAAAAACGATCCTTTGTATGAATTTGCTAATAGTGATATTTTTGAAAAAATAATCTTTGAGGGGGAGCCTGATTTTAGAAACCCTTCCAAAAATTTATTACATATAGGGGATAAATCTGCTGCTAATGGAAAAGCTTCTGTCCCAACTTCTGGTACAGACATTTTAGGGAGACTAAGAAGTGTTACGAATCCTGATATTGGTGCTTATGAGAGCGTAGTATTCACAGATGAATGATTAAGTTCGATATTACTTTTTCAGTTCTGTCCCAAATTTTGTTTTTTTATTGTAAAAGAAGTTATAACTGAAAATCAGTTAATTAAGTTGATTGCTGGGAGGTAAACACATCCATAAGTTCTCTATGGTGTATTTCAAAGACAAAAGGATATTGATTCCTTGTGATCAAACAAAAATAATTTGTAACTAGTTTAATTTTAGGTATTTATTTAGTTAAGCAAGGATAAATTAAAAAAAACTACAAAATTTTAGTGTAAAAGTAAAAAAGGTTTGTATGTTTGCACCCCGCAAAACGGATTAAGGTTTAGCAAGTTCATTGAGAATAGATTTAAGGTTAAAAAAGTTTTAAAACTTTGCAAAAAAAATCTTGTCAGAACAAAAAAGGTTTGTATGTTTGCAACCGCAAAAAGCGGTTTCGTACAGCAAGTTCATTGATAAGGTTTAGTTTTAGAAAAACGAAAAAAACTTTTTTAAAAATAAATCAAAAAAACCTTTGCGGAATAAAAAAGGGTTGTATATTTGCACCCGCTAAGCGAAAGCGGCGACGTTCACAGAGGCAATAGTAGTAAATAGGTTATACAGGAAGTAGGGTGTTTGTTAAAACACTTATAAGGTTCGAATCCTTATTAATTAACAATATTTATCTGGCGATGAAGAATGCTTCAGATAAAGTAAGAAGTTCATAGACATATTGATTGACAGCGCGTATTTAATTAGATACTAATTAGATGCAAAAAGAATAAAGACTAGAATCAGATTGAGATACGATAAAATTCCACTATTTGTATTTAAATAATATTTAAAGACAAACGATGAAGAGTTTGATCCTGGCTCAGGATGAACGCTAGCGGCAGGCTTAACACATGCAAGTCGAGGGGTAACAGGATTGCTTGCAATTGCTGACGACCGGCGCACGGGTGCGTAACGCGTATAGAACCTACCTTTTAGCTAGGGATAGCCCAGAGAAATTTGGATTAATACCTAATAGTATTATAGTATAGCATTATATTATAATTAAAGATTTATCGCTAAGAGATGGCTATGCGTTCTATTAGCTAGTTGGTATGGTAACGGCATACCAAGGCGACGATAGATAGGGGTCCTGAGAGGGAGATCCCCCACACTGGTACTGAGACACGGACCAGACTCCTACGGGAGAGCAATACGTAACTGAAGCTTGAAAGGGTAGAGGTACA
>CAVYIL010000167.1:0-14113 GCA_963768325.1 uncultured Flavobacteriaceae bacterium
ATAAGAAAAATGGTATTATCATCATAATACGTAGAAAATAGTATACAATAAAAATAAAGCAAACACTTTAATAGACTATTTAATAATATGTGACGCTTAAATGTATCAAAACTTAACGGGGAAATAAACAGGTACTTATACGTATATAAAAAAGTAATTAATCTTTATTATGAACAGATGTTATTTTTCAATACACTAAGCTAATATTATCAATTACACTTTCAAAAACGTCATTACAACCGATATTTTTGAGTTTAATCGGATAAAAAATATAACTACAAAAAAATCAAATTCTAATTACAGGGATAGCATAAAAAAGTGGAGTACTTTACTAATCATAATGTGTGGGAACATATCAAAAAACGCATCCTCTAAAAAAGACAGAATAAACCTTAAAGCAGGGTTAATTCCGTAGTATTTATATTTTTTTACTTTTTAGAATAATACTTTTTATTTTTCCAATAAGATAGCACTCCTAAAATTGTCCAAAATAATATAAAGTAGTAAGCTTCTACAGGAGTAACAGCTTTATCACCACTAGCATAAGAATGCAGTCCTTTTAGATAAAAATTAACTCCAAAATAGGTCATCAAAATCGACAAAATTGCAAAAACAGATAATAAGTTAAAAAACCATCTACCTCTTAATCCAGGAACTAATCGCATATGGATTACAAATGCATAAACCATAATACTTACTAATGCCCATGTTTCTTTTGGATCCCAACCCCAATATCGTCCCCAACTTTCGTTAGCCCACATACCGCCTAAAAAATTACCTATAGTTAGCATCACTAAGCCGATTGTGAGAGCCATCTCGTTAATAATTGTTATTTCCTGAATATTCAAATCCATTTTTTTCTTATTAGACTTAGTCGTCATTATTATCAGAATCAATGAAATAACACCTAAAATCGCTCCTACAAAAAATGGTCCATAGCTACCTACTATAATAGATACATGGATTAAAACCCAATACGAATCAAGCACTGGTTGTAGATTAGCTATTGCAGGATCTGTCCAGCTTAGATGCGCAAAATATAGAATTATAGCGGCTACGAATGTAGTTGCAGCAATCGTTAAATTACTTTTTCGTCCAAAACCTAAGCCCATAGCTAACGTCATCCAAGCTACATATATCATGGATTCGTATGCATCACTCCATGGTGCATGTCCTGATACATACCATCGAATAATTAGACCAGCTGTATGAAGTATAAATAACAAAACAACTATACTAATCGTTCCATAGATTAATCCTCTTATTACCTTAGATTCTTTAAATATTCTAAAAATTACAAAAACCATTAGTACTAATCCTACTAATAAATAATATCGATATAGTGTCCTAAATATATCATATTTATTAAGTGCGATCTCTGCTTTTATTTTATCATCAGACGGTAATACTTCACTACCAAACTTTTTCTGAAAATCTTTTATGCTTTGTATATATGTATCAGGTTTAGTATAATCACCAGTACTACGTGCTTCCTTTAACGACTGTCTGTATATCTGTAATATTTGCCTAGTATATACCGAATCCATACCACTAAATTTCACTTCATTTAATTGAGGAACGGATACCCATTTATTATTTTCATCCTCAGGAACTGGAAAAACCCTAAGTATCCCCCCTCCTAGTGCTTGATTAAGCAAATAAAATTTTTCATGTGTTTTTAGATAATCTTTTTCGAAAGGACTTGGCGCATTAGTACTACTTGCTTTTTCTAAATATGGAGTTAATTTATATGTCCCATCGGGTTCTACTAAATCTATTAATGAAATTCTTCTTTCCGTTTTAGGGACACCCAATATCTTACGAATACTATCATTATCTTTATTCATTTCAATAATAGGTACACTATACCATATAAACGGATTTTCTACCATGGATACAAAAACCTGATCTGCATTTAAACCAGCATATGATTCTTCTTTGCTTAATTTACGCAATAACTCAGACGAAAAAGTATTTACTGGTTTCATCCTACCGCGTTCATCTTGTATCACTATACTACCGAATTTTGCAGCATGATCTTTACTAACTGCTGTTGCTTTAATTATGGAATCTAACTGCCTTATAGATGGTAATGTTTGTAAATGATTAGTATGCCCTTGTTGTGTCTGAGCAAAAGAGTGTGTAAATGAGATAATGGCTAATATTGTCATTAACATTTTTTTCTTAGACTTAACTTTATTCAGTTTTTGTTCTAAATCCTTAAAGCGTGATCCTTTAACTAATAGGATTAACAGCATACTTATAAACAATAGCCCATATCCTATATAAGTAATCCATGTACCCCAAAAATCATGATTAACAGACAAAATAGTTCCTTTTTCATCTGGATCAAACGAGGCTTGAAAAAATCGATACCCTCTATGATCTAAAACATGATTCATATAAATATCATATGGGGTTGATGAGTTTCCTTGTACGATCTCTACCTTACTTTTAAAAGATTTATATACTTTTTCTGTACCCGGAAATTTTTCTGCTATAAAATCATTTAATTTTAAAGAGAAAGGTAGCTCCATTTGTTTAGACCCATAGCTAAAATACATTTCTAATCCACCAAGTGTGATTTTTTTCATATCGTTAACCATACCTTTTCCGCCTAATAGCTTTAATTCTTTGGTTTCGCCATTAGTAGTAACCGTAAAAATCAAAGCATCCTCTTGTCCTTTTGCTTTTTTCTCAATTGGTATCACATCATATTCTCCAGTAATAACAGGATCTGGAACTACAAATTGCATCTCGGCAGTCTGATATAAAGAACGTAGCTGTAGAGGTTGTATACTATCCTTAATTAATTGACCTTGTTTTTGATCTGCCATTCTGAGATAAGAACCTTCGAATGGGGATTCTATGAAATACGCATCATTGACATAAGATATATTGATAGCTCCTTTTGTTTGTTTATTAAATGCTATTAATATATTATGAATATTAGAGATTTCTCCTTCTTCAATGAAATGATCATGTCTTTCTCCATCACCAGCCTCTACTATTTTTAAATAGTTTTTTCCGTTTTCAGTTTCTACCAACCCCATTTCAGCACCTTGTATATAATTTTTATACTGAATGGTTACTGGTTGTTTATTGTAATCCGTATTAATGGTAAAATCATTGTTTGTGGCTTCAGCCATTTCCATTGGTTCAGAAATTATTCTACGACGTGGTTCTCCATCAATTTCTCCATCTAAAAATATGGTCAAATATGTTTTTTCTGAAAGAAAGGTAGAAGTTGTTTCTCCTTCTCTAATTGGCATCACACCCTCATAACTTATATATCGAGTGACAAATGCACCTATTATTATTAATATAAATGATAAATGCATAATTAGGGTTATTAATTTCTCTTTGCTATAGAGTCTATATCGAACAATATTTCCACAGAAATTAATAACAAAAAATAGTAAAATCGCTTCAAACCACCATGTGTTGTAAACCCATATCCTAGATGCTGTAGTGCCATATGCGTCTTCCAAAAAAGTTCCCACTGCCATAGAAACTGCAAAAACAATAAATAAAAGTGCCATTAATCGAGTGGAAAAGAAAATACTTCTTAGTTTTTCTTGCATTGTAATTAGTTTTTAGCTTGGCAAATTTAATCTTTTTAAGAAGATTATCTTAAATTATAGTTAAGCGTTTTATTAGTTTTAACATAAGTCTAATTCTTCTTCTATTTATTTTAAAAGAACTTGCTTATTTTTACAAAATGATTAAAGTTATAATTCTTGGTGCAGGAAATGTTGCTCAACATTTATACACTGCTTTTTTAACTGTCGAGTCTGTAAAAGTTATACAATGTTATAATCGCAAAGGGCTGAAAATTAATGTCCATCAAGAACAGAACTCCATTACCAAAAACCTATCAGAATTAAAGGAGGCTGATATTTATATCCTAGCCATTAGTGATGATGTTATACCTGAAATTTCTAAACAACTCCCTTTTAACAACCGGTTCGTTGTTCATACCTCTGGCAGTGTCCCTATGCTCGCCATAGACAACTCGAATAGAAAAGGCGTTTTTTATCCATTACAAACATTAAGTAAAGAAAAAATTATTGATTATAATTCTATTCCGTTTTGTATAGAAACAGAGCAAGAAAACGATCTTCTTTTGCTAAAAAAACTAGCTTCATTACTCTCTAATAATGTCTATAACATAACCTCTAAACAAAGGAATGTATTACATGTTGCTGCTGTATTTGTTAATAATTTTACCAACTATTTATTTTCTATCGGAAATGACATTTGTAATAAAAACAACATCCCTTTTGAAATTTTACACCCTCTGATTTTAGAGACAGCAAAAAAAATAGGCGAAGTAACTCCTGATTTAGCACAAACAGGACCTGCTATTAGAAACGATATTAATACCATAAAACGACATCAAAAGATCTTAACAGATTCTTCTCAAAAAGATATTTATAAAACACTTACTAAAGCTATACAGACTAAATATGGAAAAAAGTTATAAAGAATACCTACAACATATTAATACATTTATTTTTGACATCGATGGTGTACTTACCGATGGAACTGTTTTAATTAATACAGATGGAGAGCTATTTAGAACTATGAATATTAAAGACGGTTATGCATTAAAAACTGCTGTTCAAAATGGGTTTAATGTGTGTATTATCTCTGGAGGAACTAATGAAGGGGTTCGAAAAAGACTAGAAGGATTGGGTATTACGGATATATACCTTGGGGCACATTTAAAAGTGAAACAATTAAATGAATATTTAACTACTAATAGTATTAAATATGAGAATGTACTTTATATGGGAGATGATATTCCTGATCTACCTGTAATGGAATTAGTCGGACTACCTACTTGCCCTCAAGATGCCGTCTCTGAAATAAAAAATATATCTAAATATGTGTCTAATAAAAAAGGTGGAAAAGGGTGTGTTAGAGATGTTATTGAACAAGTACTTAAAGTACAAGAAAAATGGAATATACAATTTGACGCAAAACTAGATTAATTTAATCTTTATTTTTTAAAAACAAGACCTATTTAATCCTTAAAAAAACCATTAACTAAATATGAAATTAGTTTTTGCTACAAATAATCTAAATAAATTAAAAGAGGTTCAGGCATTACTTCCTACTCATATTCAATTATTAAGCCTTTCAGACATTGGATGTTTTGATGATATACCAGAAACTTCATCAACAATAGAAGGCAATGCAATACAAAAAGCTGAATTCATCAATAAAAACTACGGATATGATTGTTTTGCAGATGATACAGGTCTCGAAATTGATGCACTAGATGGTGCCCCTGGAGTATATTCTGCTAGATATGCAGGTGAGACAAAAAATGCGGATGCTAATATGAACAAGGTTCTTACAGAGTTATTTAATAATAAGCATCGCAAGGCACAATTTAAAACTGTAATTGCTTTACTAATCAATAATGAGCTAAAATTATTCACTGGTATTTGTACAGGGACTATTACGAATCAAAAAATAGGAGATAGTGGTTTTGGTTATGATCCCATATTTCAACCTGATGGATATTCTAAAACATTTGCAGAATTAGCGCTAACCGAGAAAAATACGATTAGTCATCGAGCAAAATCTATTCAACAATTGGTTAAGCATCTAAATATTTAATTAATCTGCAACAGGAAAAGCCAGCATTTCGCCCATACCTATAGTAAATAACCAATTACCATATATAGCGTGTTCAATAGTTACTAAAGTTGTCGATTTTGTTTTTTGATATGTAAAAGCAAATAATAACCCTCCTATAAAGGTTAATAATTGCACTAAAAAACTTCTCAAAAAAATATGAGCTAACGAAAAAAGAATAGCATTAATAAAAATAAAAAGCCATTTATTATCAATTAAACAACTATATCGTTCATAGAAAAAAGTTCTGTAAACAATCTCTTGAGGCCAAACTGACAAAAAAGTATAAATAAACAAAATCAACACCCACAGTCTTGGATTATTAATCAAAACTGAAAATAGTTTATCTGGATCTACTATTAATACATATAAACTGGTAATGAGCATTATTATAATTAGTTTAACAAGAATCGCTTTACTTAACAATCTCCAACTTCTTGAATCTGGAAACATTAGTTTTAATCCTGCTCTTTTTAGTTGTATCAAAATATAAACAAAGCCAATGCTGGTTAAAGCTACTTTAAATTCGATTGGGTAATCCAATAAAAAACTAACTGGAAGAAGAATAAATAATAAAAATAATTCTAAGCTTCTATAGAAACTTGATCTCATAGTTTTAGTTTTTTACTAATTTCTGGATAAAAATCGAAAAAACACTTTATTATTAGCCGAAGTTATTAAAAACAAAAAAGCCTCATATTTAATGAGGCTTTTTTTGTAGGTAGGTTAATATGACTTTGGGCAAAAAAATAACTAATACTATATTCTCTTATGATGATACAAAAGTAATTTGAATCTAATTATACATTTAAAAAAAACAGCAACAAAACATCATTAATATCGACAAAAAACATTTTAAATCGACAAAACACCATTTATGGCATTTATTTGTCTATTACACCATTTATTTTATCAAAATAAGTATCAAAATTTAATTTTATTAAAATATTAATAGTAAAATTAAAACTGGTGCTAATGAAAAAAAAATGAATTTATCACTGAGTAAATTCATAAAGAAAATGATATTAGATTATAATTATAAAAAAAGACCTTTTAGGTAAGTGAGCCTAAAAGGTCTATAATTAAAAAGTGTTAATATTAATCTAAATCAATTAAATTTATTCCCAATCTATCATTTCAGAATCTTTGAGTATTGTCCTTCTTACAACCCCTCCAACGATAGACATCGTTTGAATATTTTTAACAGAAATTCCATCATTACTAGTATTAACAAAAATAATATCAGCTTCGTTTGGTGAAAAACGACCATCTAAATCATTAGTTCCCGATGGTTTATTTTCTGACACATCTATTGTTGTGCCATCTACAATGTTATGTACAAACAAATGAGAATCTAATATTCGATAATCTCCCGTTTCAGAATTAGAAACATCCCGACTATATAAAATTCGAGTTCCATCTACAGATAAATTAATCCCTCCTGCAGCGCCTTTTAAATCACCTTTCAATATAGTGTTTGTGACCGTTTTACCACCATCAATAGTAAAAATCTTAACTCCATAACCTTGCAAATTATTTGTCTTTAAAGCAATTGTATTAGAATTATCATTTTTATCTATTTCTGTAATTACATTTCCATCAGATGTCTGATATACTAAATTAAGACCACTACCATCGGCATTAATGCTATATAGTTTATCTTGATTAGGAAATAATAACCTTGCTCCGTATGAATCCCAAGAAAAGTCGATCTCTTCTAAATTAAAACCAGACACCCCAACCTTCGATGTTACCTGTCTTTCATTAGATCCATCCTCATCCATAGTAAACAATTGGACTTGAGACCCTACAGATCGTAAAAAAGCAACTTTTCTGGCGTGTATATCTCTTCTTGGTCTAAAACTATTCTTAAACTTAGAAGTTACAGCAATTATGGTTCCTCCACTTTCATCAGAAGAATAAATCACACTATTCCCATTTTCAATACGAGTAAAAAACAATCTATTACCCGGAGGACTAGCAGTTTTAAAAACTGAAATTGGGCTATTTACGGGTTTATTTATATTATCACTTGAGCTAACTTGCCAAGTATATTTTACATCATAAGACAAGTTTGTTAAAGTATAAGTAGTGTCTTTAATAGCTTCTATACGCTGTACTTCAGAATTTAACTGATTTCTAACACTTATTACATAAGTAAGCTCATTATTTTCAGGATCACTACCACTCCATACTAATTTAGCCTCTAATGGAGATACATCAACTGCATTATCCGCTGGCAGATGAAGTACCGCAGAATTTGGTGGCTTATTCCCTGAAGTTTTAATATCAATTTCAAAAACGACTTCGAGTTCTTTATCAGATATTATAGAAATTGCTTCAATTTCTGCCAATAAATCATCGCGTTCTGCAGAAAGGGAATAATTTCCTGAAACTAAATTATCTATCTGATATTTTCCATTTTCATCTGTAAAAACGGTGCTTGATGCAGGATTAGTAGATATTTTCACGTTCTCTAAAGGTTCATTTGTCCCTTTTTTCACAACAGTTCCTTTTAGGGATCCTAAAGTTTCTAAATCAACAGTATCTTCACTACAAGAGATTGTAGCAAAAAAGATAACCATACTAAGTATTTTAATAAAATCTTTCACAGGCTTGTTCTTTTAATTATTTCTTAATTGAATCTCCTTCAATTTTTTATTACTCTTCAAATTATTTATTCTTTAAATTCTTATTGTTCTTCTATCTGTTCTTCTATCTGTTTTTCTTCTTGTATCTCTTTATCCTTCTTACTAGAAGAAGTATTCAAATACCAGTTCAAACCTATAGAAAAATCAAAGTATTGATCATCTCTTTGACCTTGTTTTTTGTTATCAAGTTCATCACTCAACACCATGTTATGTGTAGCGTTTAATGAAAGTCCCAAGTTTTCAAAAATTAAATATTCTAAACCACCTCCATACTGAAGCTTAAACAAATTTCTATCAAAATCATCATTATTAACAACTCCTACTCCTCCAAATAAGAAAGGAGTCAGCTTTTCAAAAGGTAATAATGTTATTTCAGAATTAAGTTCTCCAGCATTAAATCCTTCAGAAAAAATATTTTTATTAACAAGTTCAAATTTACTTAAGGTTAAATTTAAATTAACATAAGAGTTAAAATTCCATTTTACTCCCGCTTTTGCGATGTATGAAAATTCAGCGTTATTATAGTCTCCATTAATGATAGCCGTCCCTCCTTTTCCAAAAGCTGATATTTTACCTCTTAACTCTCTAAAATATCTATCATATAAAGCTGTATTCTGAGCTTCCTCTTTTTCTTGCTTATATTCAGAAACTAAATTATTTACTGAATCGGAATTCTCCTCATTCACATCCCATATCTTATCAGCAACGCCTTCTATAATAAGAGCCTCAACAGCTTTTTCAATCGCTTCAGAAACAGCAAGTTGAGCAGGTTCGTTCTTTGTAAACCCTGTTTCAGCCTCTAGTAATCTTTTAAACTTAACATATCTAAAAAAACTTGCATCTAACGCTTGAGATAAAATAGTCTTAGAAACATAAACCGTTTTTATAATTTTACCGCTAGAAGTCGATACAGCTCTAAGATATATTGTGATTCTATCTTGTCTATATTTAGTAGAACCTCCGATTCCAAAATATCTAGCACCCAAACCTCCTGTAATAATATTAGAATCATAGGATATAATTCCTCCTTCTAATATAATCCCTGCATATAATAATGGCGGTAATTGTGGCTCATTAGGATTCGACGATTTTAGATATTCTTTTTTAGTTGATCGTATAATATTACGTTCATTTAGAAGATTACTTAGATTTTCTCGCTCAATTGGCACAAACCATTTAGAATCCTCTAATGCCTTTACTAAAATAGTTGTAGCACCCTGCGTTACAGCCGTACTAAAAGTACTACCGCTTTCTGTAGGTTTATATTGTCCTGTTTGATCCCTAAATTTGTATACCCCCACTACAACAGGTTCTTTAGGTGGTGGTAAATCTCTAAGAGTTTTAGTGACCTTTGATTCTTCCCCTAATCGGGCTTTTTCGATGGTGATGGGCTGATTAAAATATGTCCCGCATCCTTGAAATAAGAACACGTTTAATACTATTATAATTACCCTATAAGACTTATTATACATTAAATTTTAATTAGGAATTATTACTTGAGATTGATCTCCTGTACTAGTATCTAAAACATTAACTACTAAACCTTCTCCAGAAGGGAAAATTTCTATAAACAACGTTCCAAACGTATAGGTTCCTTCTGTTAACCCATTAGTACCAAATTGCTCATTAAAAAGTGTTCTGGATATCTGACTTAACAACTGATTATTTAGACCTTCAGTAAATCTTTCTAAATCCGATTTTTCTTCTCTACCTTTGCTACTAGAGTCTGTGTATGTATTCTGTGTATCTGCGGAACTTAGTAACCACTGATAATTAAATGTATCTCCTCCAAATGCAGGGTTTTTAGGTTTATAAACTAATTCTTGTCCAAAACTATATGAATAGCCAGAAAAAATTAGAAATAGTGTTACTATTGCTGATTTCATTTGATTAAAAATTAATATTGAGTTATATTATTCTTTTGATTTTTAAGATCCTTGAAATATTTATATACATCCCGAATTGCTATTTTTGACATGTATTCTAAATACTCAATATCAGGTTTTCCTATAAATTCATGGATAACATTATCTTCTATTTTCACCTGAATTATAGTACTCCGTCCAAAGCTTAATTTTTCATAAACTCCTACAATTTTATTCCCGTTTATTTGATTTAAAGTATATGAATTATAAAAAAATTCATAAAAATCCTTCCCTGGTTTTGTTTTTGTTTCTTCTACTACAATCCCTTTTAACTCTATTCCATCATCATTAGAATCTTCTTCTTCAGTTGCTTCTACCACTTCTACTTTTTCCTCTTCATTAAATGCGATACGATCTTTCCCTACTATTTCATCTTCCTCGTAAATCAATAGCAATACTATAATTTTATCAGGAACTTCTGTATTTAATAAGGTTTTATTAAGTTCTTTACTTTCATTAGGTTCTAATGTAAATCTACCTTCTTGATCATTTTTAGTTACATTATTTTCTGAATCTGTTTTAAAAACAGAAAAAGTATACTTCAGACTTTTATACACCTCAGAAGTATTAGTAGCATTTCCTGAAATCGATACCATATCATCTATGGCAACTGTTTTTATTTTAGCCACCACATCTGTATTCGTAAATTGAGCTACAACCACCTGAAATACTGTTATAAAGAATATAGTAAATTTTAACTTCACGTGCTTTTTTTATCTTTTATAATTCATGTTATCCTCTTTAGCAATAAATTGTTATGCTCCAAAACCATTAACTATATCAAAAAAATTCATTCTAAAATATTATAATTTTAAACTGAATTTCATTTAACTTAATATGTAGTATTCTTCGGAAAAGTATTCGGAAAAAGTATCCGAAAATTTAGTTTTTATATACAATTGATAATCAAATATTCCAGATTAAGGATTGATTAAAAACTTCTAACATATTATTGTCTTAGCGTTACCTGTCATTTTAAATTTTAAGCTTTTAGATAATTCATTGGTTCCAAAACGTTCAAAATTAAGATTACTTCCCTCTTGTATAAGTTCCAAATTAGTAGAACTTTCACGATTAAATGAGTAATCTATGACGGTATTATAAGTTCCTGTCTGTATGATCTCTTTCTCAATATTCTTAGAATATTCCGTTATATCTATAGTATTATTATTCCCAGTTTGATATAGTTTTATATCCGAAGATTGAGCTGTAATACTCGTGTATATAGTATTATCAGTTCCTACCTGTTCGATATATATATTATTTAAATCCTGAGAAATGACATGATTTAATGATTGTACATTTCCATTTTCTATTTGAGAAAGTGTTATAAAATTTTTTCGATTAATCTCTAACACTTCTTTCTCGTTATCTGTATTCTGGGCACGCACAATCAATATAGAAAACATAATAAATATCAAAAAACATATTTGTGTTCTATTTCTCATATATAACGAATTTTCAAAATCCAAAAAAAGTAGAAATAAACCCTGCAAAGTCGACTTATAATCAAATTAGTTAAAATAAAAATATTTTTTTTATAACCCGATCTTTATAAAACTACCTCTACCTCTTCTAGATTTTATTAAATAAAAAGTTTAAACAATTCTTAACGATTACCGCCTAATTGAGCAGCTCCTGTTTGGGTAACGATTGCAGAATTATCTGTACCCATCTGATTGATCATACTACTGTTTTCTAATCCATTTTGGGTAACGAAAGTAGTATTACCTACACCCATCTGAATATCTTTAGCAATATTACCATCTCCTGATTGATAGATATCACTTATGTTATTTTCTCCATTCTGAGTAGAAATTGCAGAATTTTCATCTCCCTTTTGTTGTTGTAACACTTCATTACCTGCTCCAAATATTCCAGATGCCCCTTCTTGAATAGATTCTGCAACGTTTCCATTTCCGATTTGAACTTGGAATGCAAAGTTTTCACCTCCATAATAAACAAGATTTTGGGAAGCTTTGGCACTATTACCATCTCCAAGTTGACCTTGCTGTATTGTGTTATCATCTTCCTCATGCTGAGCAAAAGCAGTGTTTTCTTCACCTATTTGGACTTGCTCTATGAACCCTCCTCTAGAACCAAAGAAATCACCTCCTTGTAAAGCTGTTACCTTGTTGCCTTCTCCTGTCTGATCCTGAAAAAGTATATTACGAGAACCTACTTGTTGCCCCATCATACTATTTGCTTCTCCTTCTTGGCTTTGCTCAGTATAATTAGCTAATCCTACTTGTATTAATATAACATCGTTTTCATTTCCTGATTGGATAGTCTGTCCAGAATTATCTTCTCCATTTTGGGTCATCGTAGCTGTATTACTATCTCCTGTTTGCGTTTGGCTAGCTGTATTATTAGACCCTGGACTAGAGAATGCAATCCCTTCTTGGGATATTGTAGCTGTATTAAGATTTCCTTCTTGGTTTTGAACCGCGATATTATCTCCTCCAAAATTAGCAATATTCTGAGTAACCTTAGCATCGTTTCCATTACCTATTTGCTCTTGGTATATCTCATTTCTATCCTCTTCGTGCTGGGCATAAACAGTATTTTTATCCCCCATTTGTATTTGCTCCACAATCCCAACTCTAGAATCAAAATAATCACTTCCTTGCTTGGTTTCTGCTTTATTCCCGTTCCCCTCTTGTGAAGTAGTAGAAATATTTAAAAGACCAAACTGGGTAACTTCTGTGGCATTACCTGTTCCGATTTGGTCAATAATACTAGAGTTTGATTGAGCTACCATCAATGTTGCACTCAACAGTGTTGCTACACTTAAAACTACTTTTTTCATACGTATATATATATATATTAAATTGGTTATTTATATCTCCAACACCTCAAATGGGGGATAAACCAAACTCAAGAATAGTATTAAAACTAAAACATGTTTTTGATTTTATTTAAGGAACGTCTTCTGCGGGGTAATCGTTAAATCAAAGACGAAAATTTAACGACCATAAAAGTATAAAAGTAAGCTTGATAATTTTTGGAAAACAAAAAATTTTCGACGAAAGTCACATTAAAAAAGCCATAAAAAACTGATTTTTCTATGGCTTTTGAGGGTTATGATAAAAGTTAATGTTTTGTTAAATTTATTAAGAATTAACAAATAGTAAGCTTATTCCTACGTTATCTAGTGAATAAAAGTTCACGATATTTAGTCATTGGCCATAATTCATCATCAACTAGCAGTTCTAACTTATCACAACTGTATCTAATTTCGTCAAAAAATGGTTTTACTTTATCACAATATTGAGCTGCTTTTTTCTCTAAATCAGTATGTTTATTTGCCTTTTTTCGTTCCTCAGTCATTTCATTAACTTTAGTATTGATTTGACCAATATGACCTGAAATTACTTCTATAATTTCCATTTGTTCTTTAGCATACTTCATAAAATCTTTACCAAAGAGCTCTTTTAATCCTGTAACATTATTAATTAGCGTATTCTGATATTTAATTGCTGTTGGTATGATATGGTTTCTGGCAATATCCCCTAATACTCGCCCCTCTATCTGAATACGCATAACATATTCCTCTATTTCTATTTCATAACGAGCCTCAGCCTCTACTTTATTCATCACCCCCATTTCTTCAAAAAGAGCTAATGATTTCTTAGAAACCTTTGCTTTTAATGCCACAGGTGTAGTTTTATTATTACTTAAACCACGTTTTTTAGCTTCTTTTTCCCATTCTGCTCCATAACCGTTACCTTCAAAAAGAATTCTCTTAGAGTCTTTAATATATTCTCTTAATACATTGAATATAGCTTCGTCTTTTTTAAGTTCTTTTTCTTCAATTAAGTTATCAACCTCTTTCTTAAAATCTACTAATTGTTTTGCTATTATCGTGTTTAGAACTGTCATCGGATC
>CAVYIL010000168.1:0-4481 GCA_963768325.1 uncultured Flavobacteriaceae bacterium
CACGTAACAAATAGTTAAAGTTAGACATTTTGAATAAAGGGAAAAAACAAAAACACACTATACTATGAAAAGTCAGATTTGACCCAAAGCCTCAAAAACTGTTTGGAAAGAACAAGTATAAAATAACAACACTTAAAACCATTTTCACAAAACAACAATGCAATATTAATTAATAAATAATACTGATATGAAAAGTTTTTTATTTTTACTAGTAATTTGTACATCTACTGTATTTTCTCAATCTGCAAGTTCAGATAATTCCAAAGATGATTATACCGATGATGCAGGTTGGTCTTGGACTCTAGATGATGATCATAATCAAACTGGAGAAGGGTTTAGGTGGTGGAAAGACGGAGGAGATAATAAAGATCAATTACTAATGCAATTAACAGAAGCAAGGGTTTTAAAACTTTATGGCAATATAGTTTTAGGACAAAATGTTGGTCCAATATACGAATCAGATATTTATAATATAGATGAATTAAAAGGTTATAATGATCTTCGTTTTGATGCAGATGGTGACGGAAAACACGAGGCTATTTTAGACACCGATATTTTTGAAACAAAAACAAAAAATGTGGTTTTTAATTACGGTAGTAGTACCGACCTCACAAAAGTATCTATCAATACAAATAAAAAAGTAGATCATGCCGCTTTAACAATTGCTGGAGCTACTTATATTGGTCCTAAAGCAGAATTAGCAGCTTCAGGTTCCCTTGAGAAATTTAAATCGGATTATTTAAAAAACTATAATCTTTGGGTAGAAGATGGAATTGTTACAGAAGATCTAGCTTTTGCTTCGGTTAAAGATTGGAAAGATGATGTTTTTGAGGCTGATTATGAATTGATATCCATAATGAGTCTAAAAGAATTTATTAAGACAAATAAACATTTACCAGGAATCCCTTCTGAAAAAGAGATCAAAAAAAACGGGTATACTGCACACCAAATGAATCTTAATTTTATTCAAAAAATCGAAGAACTAAGTTTATATACAATTCAACAGGAAGAAAAAATTAAGATTTTAGAAACAGAATTGGACAAAATGAAACTCTTAGAGAAGGAAGTAGAAAAGCTGAAAATGATGATTATAAACAATAATAAGTAAGCCATGCAAAAATTTAAAAAAACTATAGCGTGCTTTTTAAGTACTCTTATGTTGCTTTCCTCTATCCAATCAGCTGGTTTTGTGCCATCTAGGACTGAGTTGAACGGCGTGGATCTAACAAAGCCTGCTTCAGAGACTGACCCTACAATAACCTATAACCCAGATGGAAGTATTACAGTTGTAGGGGAGGCTACATTTACTACCCCTAACCCAGAGTTGGTGTCAAGTGTAAAAGTTAGCGATATGGCAACCATGGATGCTTCTTCCATACTTAAAATTAATGAAACAAATCAAAAAGGAATTATAGCCAATGTGGAAAATGGTGGGTTTGTAAGAATAGAAGTGAATGCCTATGATGGAGAAAGGCTAAGCGGATTAATCTACGGGGGAGAAGTGAACTCCTCTACCACAGAGTACAATCTGCACAAGACATGGAATATCCGAAAAAAAAGAAACAACTTCAGCCCTTATGTTGATATCAATAGTTCTGATATAAGAAGTTTATCAAACCACACTAATGGCTACATATACCCCAAAAGAAGACATAAACGTTTTGTTTGTGGAGGGTTATGTGTGTTGGGAGCTGGAATCGCTACAGCAGCATTAACAAGTATTTACATTTCATGGAGTGCTCAAGTAGAATCCCCCACTCATAATTTTAACAAAGAAGTTGATCTAAAAGAAAGCACCCCTAAATTACAACCTATTGTTGCTAAAGTAATTGTAAAAGATGCTACCATAAAAGGGGTTAAATCTCCCGGTTCAGCAGATTTGCTAAAGCTTTTAAAAAAAGAAAAAACTACTCAAAAAGATCCTTTAGAAAAAATAATATCCGCACTCGATAAAAGGGAAAATGGAAAACTATGGTCTATAACCAGAGACAACAAATCAGTTAAAATCTTAGCTACTCCCAAGAAAAATCAAGTTGTCAAATCCGAAGAATTTCAAAACATTGTCATACAAACATTAAAATCAGGAAAAAAATTTATTGATATCACTACGCTTTTAAAAATTGATGATGGATGGTTAGAACATTTAGCTTCTGCTTTAGTATCTATTGAAAAAGACGCTGTTAAAAATTCTACTAAACCAATAGTTAGAATTTATTTAGGAATGGATGGATTATTAACAGGAAAAACCGATAATGCAATTAACAGAGGATTAAGGAGAATTCTTGGGACTGTAGGTATTCCGTTTCCATATACTGGAACTGCTGAAGCTCGATGGGACGACCATTTCAAGGATATATTAACAAAACTGACTAAAGAGCTTAAAGGGAAAAGTAATTTGCAAATATTCATTGGAGGTGGAAGAACTCCATTTTCAAGTCTAATTCACGAACGTTCTTTTAACCATTCTAAAATTATAGCTATCGATGGAGAAAAGTCTATTATTGGTGGACATAATCTTTGGGATCAATATCTATGGGATATCGCACCTTTAGACACTTCTATATTAGTAGAAGGGAAAGCAACAAAGAGTGCACATAAGTTTGCAGACGAAATATGGAAAAAACATATGTATCAATTTCCAAAAACACATATTATTAGCTGGAAAAAAGGCACTATTAAAAGTGAAACGAATGTTCCTTTAGCTAGTAATAAGATCAACCTTCTTCCTAGTGAAAATACTGATGGAATCGACATCTTAAGTGTTGGACAATTGGGTCAATCTGATGGAGATAGTCAAATCAAAAAAGCTGTTTTAGCCATGATAAACTCTGCTGAACAAAGCATTTATATTTCACAACAAGCATTAAGTCATATCAAAGCATTTGAATATTATAATGGGGTTACTGATGAAAATGTCTTAAAACATATTTTTAACACTGTGGATAAAGAACTAATAAAAGCTTTATTAGAAAAAGCTATAAATGGTGTAAAAGTTAAAATCATTCTATCAAATAATGAAGCTCCTCATGACACTGGAATTCCTGTAAGTAATAACTATTTATTAGGAATGATGTGGAAAGCTGCTACTTCATTAGGAATAGATGAAAGCAATAAAGGCTTATTATGTGAAAACTTAAAAATAGGTTCTATTAGAATTGACGATAATTCTGAAACTTATCCTGAAACAGATAAACCTTTTGCTAATCATTCTAAGACTGTAATGATTGATAGAGAAATGTTTTTGATAGGTTCTCACAATTTGTACAGCCAATTTCCTTTCCAGCTATATGAATTTGGGTATATCATAGCTGATAAAAAAGCAGCAGATGATTACTATAATCAATATTGGGAACCAGTGTTAAAAAATTCTGAAAGAACTTTTAATGATGAGTTAAGTTGCTTTTCTGCAATTGGATTAGGCCCTATGAAAAAAAGAAAAAAACGCGAAATCGAGAAAGATGAAGTCGTTATATATCACACTGAATCGACCAATGATTATTCTATAGAAAGCAATTACACTAAACCTATTAAAGTAACAATATATAATATAACTGGTTTAATGGTTAAAAAGCCTATGTATATATTAGCAAATGATAGAATATCAGGATACGGTCTCAAAACTGGATATTACATTATAAGCTCTTCCATAAAAAAAGATGGAAAGGAAAAAATAATCAATCAAATAGTTTATAAAAAATAAAAGATATAAACTATTATAATAAATAGGATCCATTCAGTAAACTGTGTAGGTTTAATTTAAAAAGAGGGTGTCTGAAAAGTCGGACACCCTCTTTTTTTGTTGTTATTTTGATAATTAAATGGGTCACATAAAAAAGTTGGGGAGAATCCTTAAGTTTGCATAAAAAATGGAATGAATTTTTCAATAATTTCTTCAATTTTGCCAGAAGGCAGGGCATTCGCTTTTAAAAATTTGTAAGAAAAGCAAAAATGACATATATTTGTGGAAGAGAATGGTAGATGGTCTGCCATTAAAAAAAAATGACCAAAAGCAGGGCCCAAAAGGAAAAGTTACTCATCACAGAATGTTTTTCGACCTTGAATGATCCAAGACGAACCAGTAAAGGAAATATTCAATATCCTTTAGAAGAAATCCTATTTTTAACCTTATCAGCAGTGGTTTGTGGTTTTCAAACCTATGAGTTGATAGAAGGTTTCGGAGAGGAACGCATAGACTGGTTGCGAAAGTTTTATCCTTACAAAAATGGCACTCCGTCACATGATACTTTAGGGAAATTTTTCAGTAGAATAAACCCAAAAGAATTTTCAGAATGCCTTATAATATCCACAGAGTCAATAGCTAAACACGACAAGAAAGTGGTTGCCATAGATAGCAAAACAGTTAAAGGATTTTTAACAAAAGAAGGTTATCCATTGCATATTCTAACGGCGTTTTGTACGGAAAATAGAATGAGTTTAGGGCAAGAAATTGTTGATGGAAAGGAGAATGAAATTATTGCAAT
>CAVYIL010000169.1:0-10451 GCA_963768325.1 uncultured Flavobacteriaceae bacterium
CGAAGATCCTCGTAGAACAACAAAAGGAAATTTTCTACATTCCTTAACGGACATATTATTTTTAGTATTATCAGCTGTTATGAGTGGAGCAGATGACTGGGAAACAGTTATTCTTTTTGGAGAGAGTCAAATAACTTGGTTAAAAAAACACGGTTCATACAAAAATGGTATACCTTCTACAGATACCTTAAAGAGAGTGTTCTCTGCTATAGATTCAGAACAATTTAATACTTGTTTCATGAATTGGACAAATGAGATTTGTAACATAACAAAAGGAGAGGTTATTGCTATAGATGGAAAGACAATTAAAGGAACTAAGGAAGATAATTTACCCCACATTGTTTCTGCATTTGCTTCAGAAAACAAGCTAGTTCTTGGACAAGTCAAAATAGAAAATAAAAGTAATGAGATTACAGCTATTCCTAAATTACTGGATTTACTTACCCTAGAAAACACTACGGTAACCATAGATGCTATGGGTTGCCAAACAGAAATAGCTAAAATGATTATAGATAAGGGTGCAGACTATATATTAGCTGTTAAAGGAAACCAGAAGACACTGGAACAAGATATTTTAGATACTATTCGATTTGAAACCCCCAAGGAGATAAATATTCAAGAGGATTTAGATCATGGAAGAATTGAGAATCGTACTTGTTCGGTTTACTCCAACTTAACTCATCTCCAAACTAAACCACTATGGACTAAAGTCCATAGGTTTTTAAATCTGACTAAAGTCAGCAGTACGGAATCATTCCAAGATAAAAGAATCTGTATCATTACTAGATTTGCGATGATGCTCTAGATAATCATTTACCATTTTATCTGTAATATTTCCTGTACTCCAACAACCAAATCCTATAGCCCAAAAATGACGACCCCAATAGCGCTTTTTCAGATTAGGAAATTCCTGCTGAAGCTTTCTTGAACTGCGACCTTTCAATTTCTTAACTAGACTACTTACATCCTGAGACGGACGGTACTCAATATGCATGTGAACATGATCTTTACTAACTACGCCTTTCAAAATACTCACTCCTTCTGCATCACAAACCTGAACTAGAATTGACCTACATCGTTTTTGAATATCTCCTTCTAAAACAGGATAACGATACTTGGTACTCCAAACTAGATGAACCGTTAAACGTGATACTGTATGGCCATTTACCCGTTGTTCTGTCATAAGACAAAGGTAAATGTTTTTAGAAGCTAAAGCGAGATGCACTAAAGTGCATAGTTTTAACTAATTCTGAGACCAATAAAGATAAATGGGTGGGATTAAAAACAATCGTAAGAATTCAAACACAAGTAATTAACAAATCTACAGGTAAAATCAGCAACGAACAGCGAATTTATATATCAAGCTTAACTACTGATGCAAAAACAATAAATAACTCTATAAGAAAACATTGGAGCATAGAAAATAATCTTCACTGGACGCTTGATGTATTGCTTAGGGAGGATCAATCAAGAAAAAGAAAAGGAAATGTAGCTCAAAATTTTAACATCATACTAAAGGTAGTATTGGGACTTATTGTCAAAGAAACAACAGTAAAGAAAAGCAAGAAAAACAAAAGAATGTTAGCTGCTTTGGATACTAAATATAGAGAGAAAATACTTAATCTATTTTAAATGCTTTTGCCCTGACAAAGGCTAGCTTTTTCCCTAGAAAAACACAAAGATCTTTTCCTGAAGTTTATAAAGCAACCAGATATACCTTTTGATAATAATCAGGCTGAAAGAGATTTAAGAATGATTAAGGTAAAACAAAAAGTATCAGGGTGTTTTAGGTCGACAGCACATGCGCAATACTTTGCTAGAATTAGAGGGAACATTTCCACAATCAAAAAAAATAAGAAAAACGTACTTGAAAATATTCAGAAAGCATTTGAAAAAAATCCTTTCTCACCTGTTATGGGTAAATAGTTACAAAAATCTACTCTTTTTCCTAATAAAGATATAAAAAAGGTAGATTTGAATTGGACTAACGTAACATCTATTACTGCTGAGCAAATCATTTTTTCAGGGGCACAATTTGCTTTCGATGATCTAACAGTAACCCGACCAGTTTTATCCACAACTGATTATGGTTCATAAAATATAAATATATTTCCTGTTCCCGTAAATGATGTTCTACATATAGAAAATGTAAAGAATCTAAAGAGCAATCAGCTTTTTAATAATTTAGGCTAATTAGTTTCTAGTACGGAATCAGAAGAAATGAATATGAATAACTTATCTAAAGGAGTTTACTTTTTAAAGATAAACACTGAGAATGGTGTTGAAACAAGAAGAATATTAAAAAATTAATTTTATTCCTTACTATTTACATTACTCATTTTTATAAGTCGATAATGTAAATAATGAGGTACACTAGTATTTGTCTTTTTAAGAATTCCAAAAATAATCAAACCTTATTCGCTACAACTAGAATATCTTTGTAAATTACATAAACTTTACTGTTTATCTATCAAACAACTAACAAGTTACAAAAATCACTAGGTTATTCTTTTTTTCTAGTATTTTTATAAAAAAAAGAGATTGCAATACTATTGCATTCAAATATTCTTACATTTGCATAGTGAAAATATTAGCATTCATATTATCCATATATTTGTTAGCCCTTACCGTTACACCTTGTAGTGATGGCGAGTATAGAGCTGATGATAATACTCAGGTAGAAACTGAAATTCTATCCGATTTTGGTCATGATCATGGTGCTAATAATGATCAATGCACTCCTTTTTGTCAATGCCACTGTTGCCACATACATGTCGTTTGTAAAAACAACAATGGATTCGATTTGATAACATCCCAAATTTCAACTAATATATTTGCTCACTTTGACAGTTTTAGCAAAGCACATTTACACACCCTTTTTCAGCCTCCACAAGTATAATTCAGTTTAGAGGATAATTATGTCCTATCATAAAACCTTTTTTTTAAGGTTCGATTTATTTTTTTAACTGAATTAATACATTTTTTATGATTAATAAAATCATTGATTTCTCGATCAATAATAAATTTATTATTGGTCTGTTTACCCTAACATTAATAGGTACTGGTATATGGAGTATAACTAAAGTACCCATTGATGCTGTTCCAGACATTACAAATAATCAAGTACAAGTAATAACGCAATCCCCAAACTTAGGAACAGAAGATATTGAACAATTTGTTACCTATCCTGTAGAAGTGGCTATGAGTAATCTCCCTAATGTAGAGGAGATTAGATCGATTTCTAGATTTGGATTATCCGTAGTAACCATCGTTTTTAATGATAAGATGGGAACTTATTTACCAAGGCAATTAGTATCCGAAAAATTGCCAGAAATTCAAGAACAAATACCTAAAGGTTTTGGAGAACCCGTAATGGGACCTATCTCTACTGGATTAGGAGAAATATATCAATATACATTAGAAGTAGACCCAGAACATCAAGGACAATATGATGCAACTCAGCTAAGAACGATACAGGATTGGATTGTTCGCCGTCAGATGGCTATGGTACCAGGAGTTGTAGAGGTAAATGCTTTTGGTGGTAAGCAAAAGCAATATGAGGTAGCTCTTAATCCAGATGAAATTAGAGCTATTGGTATTACTATATCTGATGTATTTACTGCACTAGAAAGTAATAATCAAAATACTGGAGGGGCATATATAGAACGGAACCATCAAGCAAACTTTATCCGCGGTGAAGGTTTAGCGCGATCTATTGACGATATAGAAAATATCGTGGTAAAAAATGAAAACGGGATTCCTATTAAGATAAAAGATATAGGAAAGGTAAAAATTGGAAATGCTGTTCGATACGGAGCATTGACAAAAGATGGTAAAGGAGAAGCTGTTGGCGGAATGATCTTAATGCTTAAAGGAGCTAATTCTAATGCTGTAATAGAAAAAGTCACGGAGCGAATGCAACAAATCCAAAAATCATTACCTAAGGGAGTATCTATTAAACCATTTCTAGACCGTAGTGAGTTAATCGCTAAAACTACAGGAACAGTAAGTCGTAATTTATTAGAAGGAGGTCTAATCGTCATATTTGTATTAGTATTACTATTAGGTAATTGGCGAGGTGGATTAATAGTAGCCTCTACCATACCTTTATCTTTGCTCTTTGCATTTATATTGATGAATGTTTTTGATGTATGGGCAAACTTAATGAGTTTAGGAGCAATCGATTTTGGGATTATAGTGGATGGCTCTGTTATAGTTGTTGAAAGCACTGTATTTTTAATGTATAGTTACTTTCTGAAAAGAGAAAAAGTAAACACCGAAAAACGAAATGAAATAGCTGCTGTAGCTTCTAAGAAAATGATGAATGCTGCTTTTTTTGGTCAACTTATTATCCTTATTGTATTTCTACCAATATTAGCACTAGAAGGAGTAGAAGGAAAAATGTTCCGTCCGATGGCACTTACATTTATATTTGCAATGATAGGAGCAATGATTTTATGCCTAACATACGTTCCTATGATATCTGCATGGTTTCTTAGAGAAACTAAATCTAGTAAAGAATCTTATGGAGATCGATTTGTACACTGGGTAGAAAGAAAATATGAACCCATTTTAGCAAAATCTCTTACCAAAGGAAAAATAATATTAGGAACAACTATCGCATTATTTGTAATGGCAATATTTGTTTTTACTAGAATGGGAGGAGAATTTATACCTCAGTTAGATGAAGGAAATATTGCGTTTCATGCGATACTAAAACCAGGTAGTTCATTGTCAGAAACGATTGAGACAACAACCAAAATAGAAAAGATCGTAAAAGCTGAATTTCCTGAAGTAGAAACTATTATTAGTCGTATTGGAGTAGCAGATGTACCCACAGATCCTATGCCAATGGACATAGCAGATGTTTTTGTAATACTTAAGCCTCCATCAGAATGGACATCTGCCGAGTCTAAAGGAGAATTGGTAAAAAAGATGAAAGCGGCTATAGGAATTGTTACAGGTGTTAATTTTGAGTTCACTCAGCCTATAGAGATGCGATTTAATGAGTTGCTTACAGGCGTTCGAGAAGATGTTGCTATTAAATTATTTGGTGAAGATCTAGGTGTTTTGACAGCCAAAGCTGAAGAAATGGGAAAAATTATTGCGTCAGTACCAGGTGTAGCAGATATGAAAGTAGAAGCCACTTCTGGACTACCTCAAATAACTATTGATTATAATAGAAATAAACTAGCACAATATGGTCTTCAGATCAATAAGTTAAATAATATAGTAGAAGCAGCATTCGCTGGTAGTAAAGCTGGAGTTATTTTCGAAGGCGAAAAAAGATTTGATTTAGTAGTACGATTACAAGAATCAAAAAGGGTAAGCATAGAAAATATCCAAAATCTATTTATCAATTTACCGAATGGATCACAAATTCCATTACGAGAATTGGCATCCATAAGTTATGAACCTGGTCCTATGCAAATAAGCCGAGATAACACGAATCGCAGAACGTATGTAGGGATTAATATTAGAGATCGCGATGTAAAATCGGTGGTAGAAGATATTCAGAAACGATTAGACGAGCAATTTGATTTACCTGCTGGATATTATATCCGATATGGAGGAGCTTTTGAAAATCTAGAAAGAGCAAGTAATAAGTTACAAACCGTAGTACCCATTGCGCTACTATTAATTTTTGTTCTCATTTATTTTGCACTTAAATCATTTCCACAGACATTAATGATATATATCGCTATACCTATGGCTACAATAGGAGGTGTATTTGCATTGTGGTTTCGGGATATGCCATTTAGTATTTCGGCTGGGGTAGGATTTATAGTCCTTTTTGGAGTAGCTGTACTTAATGGGCTAGTTATGGTTAGTGGTCTTAATGAATTAAAAGAAGAAGGGACAACTAATTTAAAAGATCGAATTCTTGAAGGTACTAAACGGAGAATAAGACCTATTATGTTAACCGCTTTTACAGATGTATTAGGTTTTTTGCCAATGGCCATATCCTCATCTGCTGGCGCCGAAGTTCAGCGACCATTAGCTACAGTTGTAATAGGAGGGTTGTTAACTTCTACCTTATTGACACTGTTTGTGTTGCCAATTTTATATCAATGGGTAGAAAAAAGAGCTGCAAGAACTATTCATTCATCACAGCCGCCTAATAGCGTTAATAAAAAAATAGTCGCTATAGCTACATTAATTGTAGTTCTGTTCTTTATTCCGAATCAAATAACAGCACAAGAAAAACAAGATAAGCTACCTTCAATTTCTCTTGTAGAGGCTGTAAAACAAGCTAAAAATAATTACCCTTTGTTAAAAATGCGTCAGCTAGAAATTGAAAAACAACGCAAATTAAAATGTTCTGCTTATAATTTTGGTACTACAAAGTTATTTACTGGTGGTGAAGAACTAAAGGATGGC
The DNA here is from genome assembly GCA_963768325.1 of uncultured Flavobacteriaceae bacterium. Classification (GTDB taxonomy): domain Bacteria; phylum Bacteroidota; class Bacteroidia; order Flavobacteriales; family Flavobacteriaceae; genus Aquimarina. The sequence continues at coordinate 6,382 of CAVYIL010000169.1, forward strand.
AATGGCGTTTATACTTTAATTGGAGTAGGGCAGTCTGGTATTGATGTTTTTGGAGTTTCTTCAAAAAAAAGATTACAAGAACAACGTATACAACTTGCAGAATCTATACTAGAACTTACAGAATTAGAAATAGAACAGGAGGTTAAAAAAGCTTGGTCTATCGCATATCAAGCCAAGAAAAAACTCTTGCTTTATAAAGAAATGGATTCGATATACACCCGTTTTGAAAGTGCGATTAATCTTAAATATGATGTAGAAGCTATATCCAAATTAGAATATTTATCTGCTAAAAATCAAGTGTTGCTAATTAAAAATAAAAAGGAACAAGCTGATAGTGATTATAGTATTGCATTACAACGACTTAATCTTTGGTTGGTTTCGGATACAGTGTATACCGTACCGAATACGTTGGACACTAATCAAATGCATATACTAAGTCCTAAAACAGATATCAGTGATCATCCCGAGTTAATACTTTCTGAAAAACAATTGCAAGAAGCAGAAGCTAATTATAGTGTTGCTAAATCAACTTTATTGCCTAAACTCAGCTTGCAAGGAGGACTCCAGCAGGTTAATGGCAATAGTGGCTACTATAATTATCAGGCAGGAATATCAATCCCTTTTTTTTCTGGTTCAGACCGAAGTAAAGTAAAAGCTGCAAAATTGAATACTAAAATAAAACAGACTAATACAGATTTAAAGCTACTAGAGATCATGTCAAAATATGAACAAACAAAAGAGCAATATACTAAGTGGTATTCTTCATGGAGATTTTATATAGATGAAGCACTACCATTGGTAAAAGAACAACGTCAAGGAGCGGTATTAGCATATCAAGAAGGAGCTATTGATTATACTACTTTTACACAAATCTTAAGGGATAATATACAAACCGAATTGGAAGCCATAGAAGCTCTAAATAATTACCTAAACGAACTGTTTAAATTACAGTACTTTAACATTTAACAGCAATAAAATGAATCATAAAACAATATATAAGAATTTATTAGTACTACTTTTAGTAGGTAGTATGGTAGCATGTGGAGATAAGCATACTCATAATGAAGACGGAAGTCATACAGAAGGGCATAAACACAATGAAAATGGAGTTCATAATGGAGGGAAAAATGGAGAATCAGAAGAACATTCAGAAAATGAAGAAGTTATGCTAACTAAGCAACAATTCGATGCTTTACAATTTAAAATTGACACACTTTCTATGCGTAATATGAGTGGATATATAGAGGCTAATGGGCAATTAGAAGTTCCTCCGCAGAATGAAGCTATTATCACTACTGTAGTAGGAGCAAATGTAGTAGCAATTAAGGTTATCGAAGGAGATAAAGTAGACAAAGGGCAAACGGTTACATATTTATCTCACCCCAATATTATCCGCGTTCAAACGGATTATCTAAACGCATATAGTAATAGTGTTTTTCTGAATAAAGAGTATGCTAGACAAAAAAAGCTATATGATGCAGGAGTTGGTTCTGGAATGGATTACCAAAAAGCTGAAGCAGAATATCAGGCATCAAAAGGTTTAGTTAGTGGATTAGAAGCGCAATTAAGAATATTGAATTTAGATATTGTTGCAGTTCGTAGTGGAAAAATACAAGAACAAGTAGCTCTGCGAAGTCCGATAGAAGGATTTGTACAGAAAGTAGAAGTGAAAATGGGGCAATATGTTGACCCACAGACCGAATTATTCGAAATCGTTAATACACATCATGTTCATGCTGATTTAATGGTGTTTGAAAAAGATGTGTATAAAGTTAAGAAAGGGCAGAATGTGCGTTTTAATATACAATCTACTACCGAAACAGAGTTAACAGCAAAGATTTATTCGGTTAGTAAAACTTTTGAGCAAAATCCTAAAGCCCTTCATGTACATGCAGAGATTGAAAATAAACAAGGAAAACTGATTCCTGGAATGTATATTCAAGGAAAAATAGAAGTTGATAGTATTAAGAGTACAGCATTACCAGAAAGTGCTATTATTAAGGAAGGTGAACGGTATATAGTTTTTAAAGCAAAAAAAGAAGGTGAGTCTTGGAGTTTTATTCCAACTGAGGTTGCCGTAGGCGAAAAAGATGGAGGTTGGATCGTTGTTAATTTTATGGAACGAATAGAACCCAATACATTGTTTGCTAATAATAATGCCTTTTATTTAATGGCTGAATTAAAAAAAGGAGAAGCGGAACATAGTCATTAAGGTCATGAAGGATATAGAACAGTTGTTAGAAGAAAAAGGGATTCGCCCAACAGCGATGCGATTATTAATACTCAAATTTCTTTTAGAAAAACAAATAGCTGTTACTTTATCAGACATAGAAAATGCTTTTACAAAGGCGGATCGAACTACATTATATCGAACCATCAAAACTTTTGAAGAAAATGGAGTTGTACATCAAATAGATAGCGGAACAGGCGTACCTGAATATGCAGTTTGTGAAGCAACTTGTAATTGTGAAATACATAATGATTTACATCTTCATTTTCATTGTACCAATTGCAATCAAACAGTTTGTCTTACGGGACATAAAATACCACAGATAAGTTTGCCTAAAGGATTCATAACCTTAGATGTGAATTTAGTGGCAAAAGGGATTTGTGATACCTGTAGTGGAGAATAAAATGCACTTCTTATGCATTGAATATCTTCGTAATTTTGAGTATTAATTAATTGGATATGAGAAATAATGAAGAGCTTAATAAGGATCACTGTAATGGACATGGAGGTTTATTAGGAAAAAACACAGAATTTTATTTTGCTGTTTTTAGCGGTATATGTCTCATTACAGGGTTTTTATTAGAAATGTTTGCTGATATTTCTAAATCTATACCATGGGTGTTTTATCTAGGAGCTTATTTTTTTGGAGGTTTATATACCTTAAAAGAAGCCATTGAAAAGATACGTAAAAAAGAATTTGAGATTGATTTTTTAATGCTGGTTTCTGCATTAGGTGCAGCTTTATTGGATAAATGGGCTGAAGGTGCATTGCTGCTTTTTTTATTCAGTTTAGGACATGCATTAGAGCATTACGCAATGGGAAAAGCTCGTCAATCAATAGCGGCCTTGACTGATTTAACACCCAAAATTGCTTTTTTAAAAAAAGGCAATATAACTCAAGAAGTAAGTTTGGATAGATTGAAGAAAGGGGATATAATTATAGTGCGCCCCAACACCAAAATCCCTTCAGATGGAGTAATCATTAAAGGGAGTAGTAGTGTCAATCAGGCACCAATTACTGGAGAAAGTATGCCAGTTGACAAAAAACCAATTGAAAATTCTAGCATAGAATATTTCAATGAAAACGAAATCCCCGATGAAAGTAGAGTATTTGCAGGAACTATAAATGGTAATCATATCTTAGAGGTTAAAGTTATTAAAGAAACTAAAGATTCTACTTTAAGTAGATTGATTATAATGGTTCAAGAAGGACAAAAACAGAAGTCTCCTACACAATTATTGACAGATAGGTTTCAGAAATATTATGTCCCTTCTATTATTCTTTTAGTAGTTCTTCTAAATTTTGCTTTTTTGGTATTAGATGAAACTTGGAATCAGAGCTTTTATAGAGCAATGGCAGTTTTAGTAGCAGCAAGTCCTTGCGCATTAGCGATATCAACACCTTCTGCTGTACTTAGCGGAGTGGCTAGAGCTGCACGAAGTGGTGTATTAATAAAAGGTGGACGACCATTAGAAGATTTAGGAGTGCTTTCTGCATTAGCATTTGATAAAACAGGAACTCTTACCGAAGGAAAACCAAAGCTCACGGATGTTATTACACTTGGAAATATAGATAAAGAACAATTAATACGTATTGCGATTGCTGTAGAAGAATTGAATGACCATCCGTTAGCAAAAGCAGTTGTAAGAGATGGGAAACTGCAATTGATTGATCCGTTAAATATGCTTACAGCGGATGACATAGAAGTAATACAAGGTAAGGGTGTTAAAGCAAAAATACAGGGAACTGATGTTTGTATAGGTAATTTAGATTTATATAAAGTTACTAAAAGTGTAGTTCCTATAGAAATTTCTGAACAAGTAAGGGCTCTAGAATCAG
>CAVYIL010000170.1:0-7757 GCA_963768325.1 uncultured Flavobacteriaceae bacterium
CCAAAAAAATCAAATTTAATATTACTAACAGTAATAGTGTTTATGTTCTCAATCAGTAGTTATTCAAATACAAATGAAAAAAGTCCAAAAAATATTACTTTAGAAATACAAGAACTATTAAAAGACCCCTCATTTAATGTTGATGAAGAATTATTAGCTCTTGTTACATTTACCGTAAATAAAAAAAAGGAAATGGTAATACTATCAGGCAGTATCTCAAAAAGTGTGTCAAATTTTAATTCAAACTATTAAAATCTATATTTTTCAGCACATTATGTTTAGCTTGATTATCTTTTTGCCGAGCGTAATCATATCCTTGTCTCCACCAATCACGCATCAATTTTTTGTTAAAAACTAATGAGTTTTCTGTTAACCTAGAAGGGGTATAATATAAATTCAAAGGTACATTTTTATTAATAGCCGCAAGTTTCCCTTCATTAACATCATGATTTACTACTTGATCAAGCATAAAACCAAATAGGTTCACCATCAACGAAAATGGGTTTTTCCCTAAAACTTTGTTATGCTCCATATTTTCTGACTCTAGAATAATAGCATCAATCTCTGTTGCGCCTCTTCGTATGGCTTCTCTAATAGGAACAATACATCCAAATCCCCCATCTGCATATTCACAATCATTTTTGGTCACCAAGCTCATAAAGGGAACATAATTACAAGATATCCATATCCAATCACAATATTCTTCATAAGAAAAATCATTAACTGATTTATATTCAATTCTGTTTTTAGTAAGATTAGACACAGTTACTACTATTTCTTTAGAACTATTCTTAATCCTCAAAAATTCGTTTTCAGAAAAATTTTTCCGTATGTTTTTTCTTAAATTATTACTTTCTCCAAAAGTTCGTTTTCTTTTAATAAATTGAATTAGGGTGTTAAAAAAATTTATAGAAACATATTCTCTATTATCTTTTTTTCGCAATACGAAGGGGTTAACACTGAAAATAGTGTGTTGGTTAACGTTTGTATATATATCATATACTTTTTCAATATTACCCAGTGCTAATTGAGGTATCAATAAGCTACCTGTTGATGTTCCTAAAAAGAGATCATATTCTCTTCCTCGTTCCTCTATTAAATATTGAGCTACGCCTCCTGCAAAAGCCCCTTTACTTCCACCTCCCGAAATAACTAATGTCCGCATATTGATGACTATTTTTAATTATTTTTTTCTTTAGCTACTTTATATCCATAATTCCACCACTTCACCATTTTTTCTCTATCAAAAATCAATGAATTAGTCGTTAGTACGGTTGGCGTATAATATACTTCCAATTTTATATTATTTTCTTCTGCCTTAAGCTCCCCTATCCTAATATTCTGAACTTCAATTTGATCCATCATAAAATTAACCATATTAGTAATTAATGAAAAAGGGTTTTTTGTTGGCATACGATTAATATAATTCACTTCTGTCTCTAAGACAATAACATCTATTTCGGTAGCTCCTCTTTTTATAGCTTCTTCTATAGGAACCATAGAACCTAATCCCCCATCTACATAATCGCAATTGTTTTTTCGTACCAAACTCATAAAAGGAGGATAATTACAGGATATCCATATCCAATCTAAAAAATCTTTATACCTACAATCATTTATGGATTTGTACTCCACTACGTTGGTTGATAAATTAGCTACGGTTATAACTACATCTTTGCTTCCATATTTCAGTATTTCAAAATTTTCTCTAGAAATTGCTTTTCCTATTAAATCTCTTAAATTTTGACTATCCCCAAAAGATTTACCACCTTTTATAAAATTATATAAGACACTAAAATGGTTAATTTTTATACTCTCATATCTTTTATTTTTTTTTATAATGAAAGGACAGCTTTTAAAGATTGCTGATTGATCTACAGAAGTATATAATTCTCTTATTTGATTAATTTTACCTAATGCTAAATGCGAAATTAAAAGACTGCCTGTAGAGGTCCCTATAAACAAGTCGTATTGTTTATCTAAATCGTGAATTAAATATTGCGCAACACCACCTGCAAAGGCTCCTTTACTCCCGCCTCCAGAAATCACTAATGCACGCATATCATTATTGAGTTAATTTCTTTTCTATAAAATCTTGGTGTCGTTTAGACATTTTATCCTTTAAATTTACATATTTCTTTTGATACTTTTGTTCCTTTAGAAGATTATCTATTAATTTTCTGCAAAAATTTCTAAAACGCCAATTATAATGTGTTGCTCCTTCTACTAAATTCATAAGTGATCGATCAGAAAAAGCTTGTATACTTTCTAAATAAGTAAATGCATTTTGCCTAGTGGTAAAATGATATTCGAGAGAAGTATAATTAGCTAGTTCATTATAAAACTGTTGATGTTTACCTGTTTCATAATCTGATGTACTCAAAGCTAATACTAACCAAAGTATTCTTATATTTTTATCGCTAAATCCCTCTATATCTTTCATTTTCTCTAAATAGTCTTTCCTGTTTTCTGGGAAATTAGTCCATAAGTGGTATAAAGCTGGTTCTACGGTGGCATATGAATGGTCGTTTAATAAGGATTCATAATATGTCTTTATTTCTTTAGGGATTTTATTTATGGTATTGGCTATTGCTTGTCTCACATAGAGGTTATTGGTCTCAAAAGCTTTTTCTAATATAGCTATTGCTTCTTGAGATACCTCCTCCTTTAACTGATAAACCACTTCTTGTCCGATATAATCGTTCAATGGAAAATCCAAAGCCGAAACCAAAATACCCCACTTACCTGCTAAAGGTTGGGTACGTTCTTGGGCTAATCCCAAATATTTTTTTATGAATTCTGACTTTGTTAATAATCCTAATGCTTCTTTAGAAGGAAATTTGACGTTTTCTATCCATACTTTTTTAAAATCTGTTAAATCTTTACCGCTTACTTCTTCTGCTATTGCTATAAAATCAGATGTGGTTACATTTTTAAACTTAAATTTCTCTAGATAATTATGAATTGTAATTTTGAAATTTCTGTTTCCGATTAGGCTTCTAAGTGCATGTAATACCCAAGCTCCTCTTTGATAAAAGGTAAGTGAACTGGCTTTTGGATTTAGTAACGAGGTAGCCTTATCGGTTTTGGCTAATTCTATAAGTTGCTCAGCACTTTCATATAATTTAAATTGAAAATAATCTTCTCCAAATATTTCTTTCTCTGCTAATAATGCGTAGTAGGTTGCAAATCCTTCTTGTAACCAATGATGGGTTCCCTCTGTCTCTGTTACCAAATTTCCAAACCATTGGTGTGCTAATTCATGAGCGTTTACGCTAATATAATTACGATCATTATAACCTATTTCATCTACTACAAAGGCATCAGAAAAAATGGTAGTTCCCGTATTTTCCATTCCTGCATAGAGAAAATCTTTAACTGGTATTTGCTTATAATTTTGCCACGGGAAAATAAAACCTATTTCTTTCTCCAAAAAATCAAATATTTGTTTACTATACCTATATGTGGGTTCTACTTTATTCTTGTCCTCTGGATAATAATACATTTCTAACGGAGTTCCATTTGCAGAAAGCTCTCCAGATTTCTCATATTTACCTATTACAAACGCAGCTAAATAACTGCTCATTGGTTTTTTCATGTCATATTGCCAACAGGTAATAGAGTCATTAACCATCTCCTTTTTGATCAATTTTCCATTAGCTATAACCTCATAATTGACATTAAAATTTATGGTGAAATCAAATTCCACTTTTTCATTCATATCATCAAAACTCGGCAACCAGTTAGAGGTATATTTACCCTGCCCCTGAGTCCATATTTGATTATTCCCCTGATAATCTTTCAAGAAATATAATGCTTTATCAGGTTTTGCCTGATACGTTATTTCGACTTTATGATCTGTTCCTTCTTTAAAATCGGCAGAAATCAATATCTTTTTCTTGTCATAATTATATTTAACATTTTTGTCATTTACCATAACTTTTTCTATTTGCATATTTTGAGCATCAATAAACACAGTTGCAATATCATTTAGAATTCTAAATGTATAGCTTACGCTACCTTTTACCCCTTTAGCCTCGGCATCAACTGTGATTTTCACCTCGCCTTTCAGAAAATCTACTGATTTTGATTGTTGTGTTATTCCTTTAAAAGAAAATGATAATAAAACGAAAAAATAAATAACGCGCATAGTCTATAATAATCAATTGTTTGGCAAAATAACGATTTTGACAATGTTATGTGACATTTTTTTGGTTGAACTATATTTCTATAAATTAGTATCTTCGTCATAATGAATTCGAATATTTTACAAACTCCTATTGATTATCTAAAAGGCGTTCGGACCTATCTCGAGCAGATTTATTACGGTCTGAACTGGGAATTCATACCTTTCAGGATTTAATAAATCTTTTTCCTAATCGATATATTGATAAAACACAGTATTATAAAATCAACCAACTACAACGAAACTCTGCAGAGGTTCAGATTATTGGAACAATCATCCATATTAAAACAGTTACACAAAAAAATGGCAAACGATTAGTTGCTACTTTTAAGGATGATACTGGTCAAATCGAGTTAGTTTGGTTTAAGGGTATTAAATGGACTCGTGATAATCTAAAGCTAAATATCCCATATGTAATTTTTGGGAAAACGAAATATTATAATGGTTTTAGTATGCCTCATCCAGAAATGGAGATTCTTTCGGAACATAAACAAAATCTTAGAGTAGTTATGCAACCTGTATATCCTTCTACAGAAAAACTCTCCAGCAAAGGTGTTACGAATAGAGTGATTAATAAAATGGTGCAGTATTTACTTATAGAATCTAATGTTAAGTTCTATGATACTTTATCTGATGAAATTCTAAATGAATTAAAACTTATTCCTAAAAGCGAAGCTATTTTTAATATTCATTTTCCTAAAAATCAAGAATTGCTAGCCAAAGCACAGTATCGATTAAAATTTGAAGAGTTGTTCTATATTCAACTACAACTAATTATCAAAAAACTGATTAGAAGACAAAAGATTAAAGGGTATCCATTTACTGAAGTTGGAGATTATTTTAATGATTTTTACAAAAACCACCTTCCTTTTGATCTTACTAATGCTCAAAAACGCGTTATTAAAGAAATAAGAAATGATATAGGAAGTAGTGCGCAAATGAATCGATTGCTACAAGGTGATGTCGGTTCTGGAAAAACAATTGTTGGGTTAATGACCATGTTATTAGCTATAGATAACGGGTTTCAAGCGTGTCTTATGGCTCCTACTGCTATTTTAGCCAACCAACATTATCTTGGTATCAAAGAGCTAACTGAAAAGCTTAATCTTAATATTAAATTACTAATGGGAAGCTCTACAACTAAAACTCGTAGAGAAATACATAAAGAACTAGAAGAAGGGTCATTACATATATTAATAGGTACTCATGCCATTCTAGAAGATAAGGTAAAATTCCAAAATCTTGGTTTAGCTATAATTGATGAACAGCATAGATTTGGTGTCGCTCAACGGGCTAAATTATGGCATAAAAATAATTTCCCTCCTCATATTTTAGTAATGACTGCTACTCCTATACCTAGAACATTGGCAATGAGTCTTTATGGAGATCTTGATATTTCTGTAATTGATGAATTACCTCCTGGTCGAAAAGCTATTAAAACGGTTCATAGATATGATAGTAATAGGCTTAAAGTTTTTAAATTTATTTCTGATGAGATTAAAAAAGGCAGACAAGTATACATTGTATATCCTTTGATCCAAGAGTCTGAAGCTCTCGATTACAAAGATCTTATGGATGGTTATGAAAGTATTGCGCGTTACTTTCCGAGTCCTGATTATCAAATATCAATTGTTCACGGTAAAATGAAACCAGCTGATAAAGATTATGAAATGCAACGGTTTGTAAAAGGAGAAACTCAGATTATGGTTGCTACCACAGTTATCGAGGTTGGTGTTAATATTCCTAATGCTAGTGTTATGATTATAGAAAGTGCAGAGCGTTTTGGTTTATCTCAGTTACACCAACTTCGTGGGAGAGTTGGTCGTGGTGCTGAACAAAGTTTTTGTATTCTGATGACTAGTCATAAACTTTCTGCTGATAGTAAAATTCGTTTAGATACAATGGTTAAAACCAATGATGGTTTTGATATTGCTGAAGTAGATCTAAAATTACGTGGACCTGGAGATATTATGGGAACCCAGCAAAGCGGTGTTTTAAATTTAAAAATAGCAGATATTGTCAGAGATAATGATATTTTAAAAACTGCTAGGTTTTATGCTTTAAGGATTTTAAAGGAAGATCCTTCTCTTAGTTTAGAGAAAAATAAAACACTTTTATATACGTATCAACAGCTTTCTAAATATAAAAATATATGGAATTATATTAGTTAATTGAAATTCGGTTCGAGAAGTTTAAATTTATTAGTATTTCTCTCATTAGCTTGCTGTAAATGCATAAGGAAAATGGTATATACATTTATAGAGAGTAGTATCCCAATCATCGTTATTTTGTAATTATAAATAATAAAACCATCTAATCGTTCAACTTCCCCCCAAACAAAATTGATGACTAAATGGTTTATCATAGTACTCTAATAAAATCATTAGAGTTAATAAAATCTTCTAATTTCTATATTTCATCAAACTTATAGTCCTATTTTCTAATAAGAACTTATAACCTTGCCACATAGAAAATCTAATTTTACGAGTAGTTCTTTTTAGAGATTTTTCTTTCAATTCGTTTTTGTTATCTAATATTTCAATAGTCTTTAGATATTTATTATTTACAAAAGTCGAAGTCCCTTTATAAATATTTATTAGTTTAGTCTGTAAACTAATTTTTCTTTTCAGTATTACAGAAATATCTACATTATTATAATTGAGGTCATCTATAAGGTTTTTATATTGCTCTTGGATATTTAATAATTGCTGAGCTGATTCCCTATGTTTATTTTTTATTATTCTAAGACCAAATTTCTTAGAATTTATGGTATAAAAAAACAATAGAGACGAAATTCCAAAAATTACGATCCCTATATTAAATGTGTTTGATTCATTAATAATTAATAAGCTAATAAACATTAATATTACCAAAACCAATTGTATCCCTACTGTTTTATATCTTTTTCTTGTTATAATATTAACACATTTAATCTGAGCGTGATATAACAACATTGATTTATCAAACATTTTTTTTAATTGTTTTTCTAACAACATCGATTCTGGAAATTTACTTCCAAAGACAGCATTCCATTTCTGTCTAGCATGCCAACTTTTTTTTTCTTTTTCTAAAGCCATGGCACTTTCTGCATTAAAATAAGCCACCGTAGCTTTATAAATGAAATTTTCAGGGTTATTAATTATGCTTTCACTTCCTAACGCTTTCCAAATATTTTTAGGCTCTTGATTTTTTATGTATTTAAAAAACTCTTTACATAATATATCAAAACGACTATATGGACAACATTTGTCTATCCATTGAGAGATAAAATTATACGCTAAAGTATCTAGAAGAATTTCTTTTATAGGCACATTACAATGTCTCCTCCATGCGTGAGCCATTTTACATAATTTCTGAAGATTATTATCCGTAAATTGATTTCCAATATTCATCTTTTTAATTTCGGAAATAGGATCAATTACTTTCCAACTTCCTTCTGAGGAATAATCTGCGTATATATATTTATCATTATCCCTAAATACGGGTAATAATTCTATGGACATTCTATCTAAAAAAAAGATCTGAATTGAGTAATTTTCTGTATTGATTTTAGTTTTAGCATGAGGATAAA
>CAVYIL010000171.1:0-6605 GCA_963768325.1 uncultured Flavobacteriaceae bacterium
CTGCCCCAATACCTTCCTATAAAAACGATAGGCTACTTTATACTATTTTTCTTATGAATATTCTATTGCAGTAAATTCATAAGAAAAATGGTATTAGTGTTATGTCGGACGGATACAATTTTTTAGTAGCAAGTGGATTTATGAAAGAAAACGACAATTGTTCCATCATAAGGAAAGTAGTATGACACCTTTCTTTAGAGTCATTTTTATTTTGCAGTAAATTCGTGAATAAAAAAAATGAGATACCATATTTGATTACTGTACGGAAAGTGTCTTGTAAAAGTAAAATTTATAGATTTGAAGAAAGAATTTTTTCTTTTAGTTCTTTTAATTTTGACTGATCAAAACCAAACTCATCGGAGCTTTTGTTTACTTGATAAGAGTCCAAGAAATCATTTAATAACTTTTCATCTTTCTGGGAGGCATTTCCATCAATATAGCTTTTAATAATTTCTTTTACCTTTTTTTTATCCATGATCCCTATTATGAAACAAAAAGACTGATGTTGTATTATGTCAATTCAATTCTGTCTGTACTTAGCTTTTTTCTAATAATTTTTAAGGCTTTAGAAATTTGATTTTTAACTCCCTGTACGGATATGTCCAACTCTTTCGCAATTTCTTTGTTAGTTTTGTTTTCAAATCTACTCAACAAAAAAATGTGTTTACATCTATCGGGTAATTTGTCAATACAGTTTTTTATTTTTCTTTCTAGTTCTTCATATTCCAACGAATTATTACAATCAGCAGAATCCTGAATTAAACTCAAACGCGTTAAATTTTCATTAGAAATAGTATTGCTTCTAATATAGTTAAAAATTTGATACTTTATAGCTCTAAATAGATATGCGGATAAGTTATTTATTTTATTTTCCTTTCTTTTTCTCCAAACATCAAGATAGATGTTTTGAATCATATCATCACACGCTTGTTTTTTTCCAACTACATTATGAGCATAGATGTACATTTTATGAGCGTAACGTTTATAAATTTCATCAAAGGCAAATTCCTCATCCTCATATAAAAGTTGTGTTAACTCACTATCTGTAAATTTGTTACCCATTCTAATTCTTTTCTTAAAAAACTAATATTATCACTTAAACAAACTCTAATTTTTCGATATAATTTACCCTTCTTAGTGATAGAAAAAAGCAAATGATTTTTTAAAACAATGTATTGTCTACGTTTTTTTATCTGCGATTAATTATTTTAATTCTGTAATTCTTTTTACATACTTTCCAATAACATCAAACTCAAGGTTTACGACAGCGCCAACCAGAAAAGTATTAAAGTTTGTGTGTTCATATGTATATGGTATGATTGCGACACTAAACTCATTTAGTTTAGAATTAACAACGGTAAGACTCACCCCGTTTACGGTAACAGAGCCCTTTTCAATAGTTATGTTGTTTAAAGAAGGATCATAGCGGAAACTAAAAACCCAACTTCCACCAGATTCCGTAATATCTATACACGTGGCAGTTTGATCAATATGTCCTTGTACAATATGACCATCTAGTCGATCTCCAAGTTTCATACCTCGCTCTAAATTAACAATATCACCAACATTAAGGTTTCCTAGATTTGTTTTGTTAAGTGTTTCTTTGATAGCTGTAACAGTATATGTGTCGTTTTCAATAAAAACGACTGTTAAACAAACCCCATTATGAGCAACGCTTTGATCAATTTTTAGCTCAGAAGCTAAATTTGCTCGCATAGTTATGTTTAGATTTTGATTATTAGTTTCTAAAGATGTTACCATTCCTAATTCTTCGATGATTCCTGTAAACATAAATGCGAATTATTTAATTAAATTTGTAATCTTAATAAATTGAAATTAATTTTTGATTTCAAAAATAATCATAAAGAAGGTTATAATGAAGAAAGAAGAAAAAATAAGATTAGGTATTTCTATTGGAGATCTCAATGGTATTGGTAGTGAAGTGGTTCTTAAAACCTTTCAGGATGTAAGGATGTTAGATTTTTGTACTCCTGTCATTTTTGCATCCGTAAAAACCCTTTCTTTTTTAAAAAAACATTACAAAATAAACATAAGTTTTCACGGAATTGATTCTGTTTCTCAAATCCTTGATGGTAAAATAAATGTTCTTAATATCTGGAAAGAAACAGTGGGAATTGATTTTGGAAAAGAAAATAAAAAAATAGGCGGTTACGCCATTAAATCCCTCAAAGCAGCAACTACAGCTCTTAAAAACAGTGAAATTGACGTATTGGTAACGGCTCCTATAAACAAACACAGTATTCAGTCAGAAGACTTTAATTTTCCAGGACATACCGATTATCTGAATCAAGAACTAGAAGGAAATAGTTTAATGCTAATGATTACAGAAGGGCTTAAGATAGGGTTACTTACCGATCATGTAGCGCTAAAAGATATCACAAATACTATTACCGATAAGTTGATAACCCAGAAAATAGAAACTATTTATCATACATTAATTCAAGATTTTGGAATAAGGAAACCCAAAATAGCAGTATTAGGTATTAATCCGCATAGTGGTGATAATGGAGTTATTGGAAAAGAGGACGAAGAAATATTAAAGCCTACTGTTAAAAAAATTAATGAATCTGGTAAATTGGTATACGGACCATATGCAGCCGATAGTTTTTTTGGTTCAGATAATTATCGATCATTTGATGCCATTATTGCTTCATACCATGATCAAGGGCTAATACCTTTCAAGACATTATCTTTTGGAAAAGGAGTTAATTATACAGCGGGACTAAACAGAATACGCACATCTCCGGATCATGGCACAGCGTTTGAAATCTCCGGAAAAAATCAAGCAGATAATACCTCGTTTAAAGAAGCAGTTTTTGCAGCATTAAAAATTTTCAAAAACAGAGAAGAATATTCCATGTTAACAAAGAACCCATTAAAAACAGCACCACGAAAACCTCAGAACACGAATAAATAATATTTGAAGTTATTTTTAGAAACAAGAGAATCAGTTTAAAATCAAAACTTAAAAACACAATCATAAATGGTCGGAAACCCCCAAAGACTAACAAACTGATATAATTTTACTTACAAAAATGATTTCATAATGATTTTTTGTTATATTTGCACCCGCCATTGCCGAGTTGGCTGGCATTCGAAACTTATAAAGAAATGAAACAACTAAAAGAGTTTAATATTCCTTTTGTTGGACTGAAGTTTGGGAAGCACAAATTTGAGTATCGAATTGATAATACGTTCTTCGAAAATTTTGAGTATGATGAGTTTAATACATCTAAACTAAAGGTTGATCTAGAGTTTAACAAAAAGGAAACGATGTTAGAACTCTTGTTTAAATTAAATGGAACGGTAAACATTAATTGTGATCTCACAAACGAACCGTTTGATCTTCCTGTCAAAAACAAATTCTTTTTAGTAGTTAAGTTTGGTGATGAATTTAACGATGAAAATGAAGAGCTTTTGATAATTCCACACGGAGAATATGAAATTAATATTCAGCAATATATTTATGAATTAATTGTATTGTCAATACCATCTAAGAGGGTGCATCCTGGAGTTAAAGACGGAACCTTAAAGTCAGAAATACTCGATAAATTAGAAGAACTAAGTCTGAAAGAGAAAACAAAAAAAAAGGAAAACGAGGAATTAGATCCTCGTTGGGACAAATTAAGAAACTTATTAAACGATAAATAATATCTAGCAATGGCACATCCTAAGAGAAAAATCTCGAAAACGAGAAGAGATAAAAGAAGAACTCATTATAAAGCTTCTGTACCACAAATTGCTACTGATCCAACTACAGGAGAGGCACACTTATACCATAGAGCTCATTGGTTCGAAGGTAAACTGTATTACCGAGGTCAAGTAGTTATAGATAATACAGAAGAAGAAGTATTAGCATAAAGCAAACTGTTAAATTTCAAGAAGAGCTCTCACCAATGTGAGAGTTTTTTTGTTTTTAGTAGAATATCTGTCAAAATACAATTATTTTGCGCCATATTTGCATTCAAATTAGTAATTTCGACGAATTCTTATGCAGTTTAATTACTGTGTTTTGTGAAACTAAAATTAAGATATGACTAAAATCACAGCCGCTATTACAGCTGTAGGCGCTTATGTGCCAGATTATATATTATCCAACAAAATTTTGGAAACGTTGGTCGATACCAATGACGAGTGGATCACTTCTCGAACAGGTATAAAAGAACGCAGGATACTTAAAGATAAAGACAAAGGAACTTCGTTTTTAGGAATAAAAGCTGCAGAAAACTTAATAGCAAAAAAAGGATTAGACCCAGAGGAAATAGATTTGGTAATTTTTGCCACGGCTACTCCAGATCTTCCCGTTGCCGCAACAGCAGCTTATACAGCCACTGCAATAGGAGCTGTAAATGCTTTTTCATATGATCTACAAGCCGCTTGTTCTAGCTTTCTGTATGGAATGTCAACAGCTGCTTGTTATATTGAATCAGGTAAATACAAAAAAGTATTGTTAATTGGCGCTGACAAGATGTCCTCTATAATTGATTATACGGATCGCACGACTTGTATTATTTTTGGAGATGGTGGAGGAGCTATTTTATTTGAACCGAATGAAGAGGGTTTAGGGCTAAAAGACGAATATCTAAGAACCGACGGTATAGGTAGAGAGTTTTTAAAGATTGAAGCAGGAGGGTCTATTCTACCTGCATCAGAAGAGACAGTTTCTAATAAACAGCACTTTGTACGACAAGATGGAAAAGCTGTTTTTAAATATGCTGTTTCTAATATGGCAGATGCAAGTACTAAGATTTTGGAACGCAATAATCTAAGTGGAGATGATGTTGATTGGCTTGTAGCGCATCAAGCAAATAAACGTATTATTGATGCTACAGCTAACAGAATGGGACTAGATCAAGATAAGGTACTTATGAATATCCAACGATATGGAAACACTACATCAGCTACTTTACCATTATTATTAAGCGATTACGAAAAGAAACTAAAAAAGGGGGATAACATTGTGTTTGCCTCTTTTGGAGGGGGTTTTACATGGGGTTCTATTTATCTAAAATGGGCTTATAATTCATAAACAACTAATACACACAATACCTAATATTATGGATTTAAAAGAAATTCAAAATTTAATTAAATTCGTAGCCAAATCTGGTGCCAGCGAAGTAAAGTTAGAGATGGATGATATTAAAATCACTATCAAAACTGGACTCGAGGAGAGTAAAGAAGCTACATTAGTACATCAAATACCAGTATCTGGGAGTAATGTAATTACTCATCAACCACAAAACATGATTCAACCAGCACCTGCTTTAGCGGTTGATTCTTCTGGGGAAGAGAAAAGTGTAACAGATGAGAGATCTAAATACATTACCATAAAGTCTCCAATTATTGGAACATTTTATAGGAAACCTTCTCCTGACAAACCGACTTTTATTGAAGTAGGAGATACCATAAAAGAGGGTGATATACTATGTATTATCGAAGCGATGAAACTATTTAATGAGATAGAAAGTGAAGTTTCAGGTAAGATAATCAAGGTACTAGTCGATGACTCATCTCCGGTAGAGTTTGATCAACCATTATTTTTAGTAGACCCATCATAACCAAATTTTAAAATTCCAATATACAAATCCAAAAATCCAACATTCTGGTATTTGGAACTTGGGATTTGAGATTTTTAAATTTAGAAAGTTATGTTTAAAAAAATTCTAATTGCAAATAGAGGTGAGATTGCTATGAGGGTAATCAGAACCTGCAAAGAAATGGGTATTAAAACTGTAGCGGTATACTCTACTGCGGATGCAGAAAGTTTACATGTTCGTTTTGCAGATGAAGCCGTTTGTATTGGTCCTCCTCCAAGTAATCAGTCATACTTGAAAATGTCTAATATTATAGCAGCTGCAGAAATCACTAATGCTGACGCAATTCATCCTGGATATGGATTTTTATCCGAAAACGCTAAGTTTTCTAAAATCTGCGAAGAGCATGAAATAAAGTTTATAGGTGCTAGTGCTGAAATGATTGATAAAATGGGGGATAAGGCTTCTGCTAAAGCTACTATGAAAGCTGCAGGCGTGCCTACGATCCCTGGAAGTGAGGGTCTTTTAGCCTCTTTTGAAGAAACAGAAAAACTTGCCAGTGAAATGGGGTATCCCATAATGTTAAAAGCTACTGCAGGTGGTGGAGGTAAAGGAATGCGTGCAGTATGGGTCAAAGAAGATTTAAAAAAATCTTGGGAAAGCGCAAGACAAGAAGCAGCGGCGGCATTTGGTAATGATGGGATGTATATGGAAAAACTCATTGAAGAACCCCGTCATATCGAAATACAGATAGTAGGAGATAGTACTGGTCGTGCTTGTCATTTATCAGAAAGAGATTGCTCTATACAGCGAAGACATCAAAAACTAACCGAGGAAACACCTTCGCCATTCATGACAGATGAATTACGCGAAAAAATGGGAAATGCAGCAGTAAAAGCAGCTAAATATATTAAATATGAAGGTGCTGGTACGGTAGAGTTTTTGGTAGATAAACATCATAATTTCTACTTTATGGAGATGAATACTCGTATTCAGGTAGAGCACCCGATAACAGAACAAGTAGTTGACTATGATCTAATAAGGGAGCAA
>CAVYIL010000172.1:0-3985 GCA_963768325.1 uncultured Flavobacteriaceae bacterium
ATAGAAAAAATATAATTAGTCAATTTATAAAACAAGACATAAATAATCAATTAAGATTAAAAAGATACCCAAACGAATCATTAAGAATAACCCCTGATTTAGTAATACAATTTAAAATTTGAGGAAAATGGTATTATACGGAACCAGTAAAAAAACAAATTATTTTACGGAGTACTGCTAGAAACTTCCAATACCTTTCCGTTAAAATATTTATTTCCATTTAAGGAAAAATCCATTATATAAGCAGCCATTTCCACAGCGGTCAAAGAAGCCTGATACCCAGGAAAAGCCTCCTCTAACATTTCTGTTTGTACAGCACCTAATGCTAACACATTAAATGCGATACCATGTTTTTTATATTCTTCGGCAAGTAATTCGCTCAAAGTAATAATCGCCCCTTTGCTAGAGCTGTAGGCTGCTAATCCAGGAAACTTAACACTACCTTGGATTCCACCCATACTACTTATAGTAACAACATGACATCCCTCTTTCATAAAAGGAACCACTAGGCGTATAATTTCGGCAACACCAAAAACATTAACCTTATACACCTCCTCAAAATCTACAGTAGAAATCTCAGAAAAAGGCTTGTTTACTAATTTACCCGCATTATTAATTAAAATGTCCACACCGCCCCATTCTGTAGAGATGTATTTTTTCATTTTTATTAAATCTTCCGGATTACAAATGTCAAAAGAAAAAGTATGTACATTATTAAGCTTAAGAGCCTCAATAGTTTTTTTATTTCTGGACAAAGCTAACACCCTATGACCAGCATTAGAAAAAAGCTTAACTAACTCATATCCAATTCCTCTACTAGTACCTGTGATTATTACATTCTTCAAGCCCATAATTACTTTTTTTATTCATTTAAATTCAACTAATAAATGCAACCTGTTAGATTTTAAAAATTGTCCTTCTAAAATAGTATTCAAAATAAAAATCCCCTCTCCTTTCAGAGTTGTCCTATCTCCCTCAAATTGCTATAAATAACGTAGTATGTAAACTAATCCAATCACAAAGATACACAATAATGAATTTGCTAAACGAAAATTATAATCAAGTAACAATCTATAATACCCACAATAAAGACAAAAGTATTGTCAACCAATAAATAAAAGAGAAGCGGTTTAAACTTTTTTGATTCTGGCGAAAAATAGATGTTTTTTACTCAATTGAAGTGTTTTTTGCACTTCATAGTAGCGCTACGAGGTAATAAAAAGATGAAAATTTAGTGAAAAAGAACATTTTTATAGCGAATTGAAAAAAGTTTAAACCACTTCATTATCAAAACACGAAACAGTATTTATTTGGTTCTTCGCCAAAAATTGTGGAACTCTATTAAATTTGTTAATTTTATAAAATGAATTTAACAGGATTAGAAGAATTATACCATTTTATTTTCCAGTAAATTCATAAGAAAAAAAGGTATTAACCTTTAAAAGTGCGAAAAAAAATTAAAAGCAGAAAATTATTTAGTGATCTAAATCTTAAGACCTACTTAATTATTAGAAAAAGTCATAAATATGAAGTTGTACGTAATAATCTGATATTTAAATAAATATAAGTAATTCAGAAAAATATAGAATAAATTAAATAAGAGGCCTAGAAAAATATTTAACTATAAAACACCTATATTTGAAATAAAAAAAAGCCTATTAATAAAAGTAGCAATCAGTATAAAAAAATCAGCTAGCTATAAAAAAGATAAATTATTATAGAAAGATTCCCGTTTACCACTCAGAAAACACAGAATTATTAGCATCTCTATTGTATATTTGTCAATCATTTAATACATAAAGATTATTTTTGGACATTTTCTTGTTTAATAACCAATAAATGTACGGCTTTTTTGTCTTATAAAAACCTAGACAGTTTGTTATGAAGAATAAATTTACCATCCTATTTATTTTATTATCCGTTACTTTTGTAGTTACATCACAAAAATCCAAAAAGATTTCTATAGAATGGGAAGATGTGCAGATTAACACGTCTTACAACACCATCACCGTACCAGGTTTTGATGAATCTCATTTTAATTATAGCGATGTTAATGGAGTAACATACTCCTCTAAATGGAACGAGTATTCAGATATAAATGAATCTTCAGCAAAGATTATAGATATTGAGTATAAAAGAATTTATAAACACGAATTAAAAAACCTAAACCCAAGCTTAATCCCAAATAAGTTAAAGTATCAAATAAAGACTATAACGGCTAGAAACAAAAAAGAAGGCTATTTAGAAATTTCACCCATCATTAAAGACGGAGATACATATAAAAAAATCATTTCCTTCACAATTCAATACCATACAGGAGGCAGCTCATTTCGCTTAAAAAAATCGATTGTTAATAAAAGCTTTACCGAAACAAATTCAGTTTTAGCCAATGGAGAATGGTATAAATTCTATATAGAAGAAAAAACTGGAATTTATAAAATAACCCCTGAATTTTTAGAAAAATTAGGAATGAATTTATCAGGGGTGAACCCTCAGACTATAAAAATATACGGCAATGGAGGGCAAATGATGCCGCTTTTAAATGAAAACAATACAGAATTTGATCTTAGAGAAAATTCAATTCAGGTAATCGGTGGTGAAGATGGAGTTTTTTCGGGCAACGACTATATCTTATTTTATGGAGAAGGGGTAGCCGGATATAGTGAAGAAAACAACACAAATTTAAACCTATACTCAGACAAATCCTATTATTTTATTACAACTGGGGGAGCTAACGGAAATCAAGTTTCTAATTACGTAGAACCAAATGGGGCAGCCACTACCCAAATAGATTCTTTTACAGATTATCAATTTCGCGAAAAAAATGAAGTAAATATATCCATGCTAGGAAGGCGTTGGTTTTGGGATCAGTTCAATATAGAAAGTACTAAAAGTTATGAATTTGACTTCACCAACCTCATAACCACTAAACCAATAGAAATAAAGGTTTACGCAGGTACTAAACTCGGTATAGGCACCAATATGAATATTTCTGTAAACAACCTAGACATAGGTACATTAACCTTTCCGCAAAAACCAAATAGTCACTCAGCATCCCATGATGATTTAATAAAAAAAGATTTAATTTCAAATACCGATAAAATAACCGTCAAGTTTACCTACAATAACAACGGAAACCCATCTGCAACAGGATACCTTGACTATATCAGTTTAAAAGCGCATCGAGCACTAAGAAGTACAGAAAAACAAATTATATTTACCTACGAAGAAGCAGCAACTTTAGTAGGAATTGGACAATATAATATCACAAACGCTAACTCTGTATCTCAGGTTTGGGATGTCACAAGACCCGAAAGAATAACAAGTATACCCAATAGTAATTCCCAAACAACCATACAGTTTAAAGCTAATTTAGGAGAGTCCAGAAAATATTTAATGGTAGTACCCGGTGATTATTACACACCTAAATCAGATGAAAAAGGCAAAGTAAAAAACCAAAATATAAAAGGCACTATTTTTAAAACAAACCAAGGGCAATTTCAAGACATAGATTATTTGATAATAACAAACAATAACTTGCTACAATCAGCAAATAAATTAGCAGAACACCATATAAAAACAAATAACTATGTAGTGAAAATTTTAACATTAGAAGATATTTATAATGAATTCGGAAGCGGTAAGCAAGACGTAGTTGCTATCAGAAATGCAGTAAGATACATATATGAAAACGCATCAGAACCTTCTAAAAAACTGAAATATCTATGTCTTTTAGGAGATGCATCAATAGATTATAAAAACTCCATACCCAATAACAATAATATAGTCCCAACTTTTGAAAGTTTAGAAAGTTTTTCATTTCTAGATTCATTTCCATCAGATGATTTTTATGGGCTCATGGATTTAAAAGAAGGGGAAATGGATAAAAACGCATCCGATCAATTAGATATTGCAGTTGGTAGAATAATAGCAGATACCCCTCAGTTAGCCAGTAATATGGTGTCTAAAATAATCAACTACGACA
>CAVYIL010000173.1:0-6523 GCA_963768325.1 uncultured Flavobacteriaceae bacterium
CTGAAGAACTTTGGGATTTATTAGAAAAAGAAATTGACCCCATTAATCTAATCCCACTAGAACGATGGGATACTAATCATTTTTATTCTTCAGACAGAGATACTCTAGGTAAAATGTATGTAAAAGAAGGTGGGTTTCTTGAGGACATAGACAAGTTTGACGCTTCTTTTTTCGGAATATCACCCAAAGAAGCTAATTCATTAGATCCTCAGCAAAGATTATTGCTTGAATTAAGTTGGGAGGCTTTTGAAAATGCTGGGATAAATATAGAAGATTTACGAGGTACGAAAACAGGTGTATTTATAGGTATTAGTCATAGTGATTATGGTTATAGACTACATCTCAAGGAAAATTATAAAAAAATAGGTTCTTATGATTTGATAGGGAATTTATTTTGCACTGCAGGTGGAAGAATTTCTTATACTTATGACTTAAGAGGGGCTAATTTATCTATAGATTCAGGTTGTTCCTCTTCTTTAGTAGCACTCCAAACAGCATGCAAAAGTTTACTTTCAGGTGAGTCTAATTTGGCAATCGCTGGAGGAGTAAATCTGATTCTAACACCTAACGGACATATTTCTATTTGTAGTATGAAAGCGTTATCAGCTGATAGTAGATGTAAAACATTTGACTCAAGCGCAGATGGTTTTGTAAGAAGTGAAGGATGTGGCTCTTATCGTTTTAAAACGATTGAATGATGCAATAGCTGATAAGGATACTATTCTAGCGGTTATAAAAGGAGGAGCAATAAATCAAGACGGTAGAAGTAATGGATTAACAGCTCCCAATGGATTAGCACAAGAAGCTGCTATAAAACAGGCATTACAACAGGCTAACCTAAAACCAGAACAAATCAGTTATGTAGAATGCCATGGTACGGGTACGCCTATTGGTGATCCTATAGAAGTTAATGCATTGAGCAATGCATATAGAGCTAAAAAAGAAACAATAGAATCCCCCTTATTATTAGGAGCTGTTAAAACCAATTTAGGGCATACCGAAGCTGCTTCTGGTATAGCAGGCTTGATAAAAGTAATACTAGCTTTACAGCATCAAAAAATCCCTAAGAATCTTCATTTTAAAAATCCTAACCCAAGTATTAATTGGAATACAAATATTAAAGTGATAACGGAAGCTACTCTATGGTCAAAAGGGAAGGAACCTAGAAGAGCAGGAATAAATAGCTTTGGAATTAGTGGTACTAATGCACATATAATCATTGAAGAAGCACCAGAATTAAATACTACTACCAAACAATTACATGAAACTAGAACTAATTATCTATTACCTATATCTGCCAAAGATGAAAAAGCTTTGCAGCAATATACAGCTCTATATCTCAAGTTTATGGAACAAAAATATAAAGATAAAATCCTCACGGATAATCTTTATAACACTTGCTATTCTGCCAGTGTACGACGTAGTCATTTGGAATATCGAGCAGCATTTTCATTTCAAAATGCAGATGAATTAATAAATCAACTAAAATTATTTTCAAACGGAGAAACAGAAATAAAAGGAGTAGCATATGCTGATAAAAAAATAGATACCTCAATACAACCCATATTTGTATTTTCTGGACAAGGATCTCAGCAGATATCCATGGGGAAACAATTATTAGCTACAGAAAAAGTATTTAGAACACAAATAGAAGCCTGCGAAAAAGCATTTAAACCGTATGTAGATTGGTCCTTAACAGATGAATTAAAGAAAGGAAAAAAGAATACCAGATTACTAGATGACATTGACATCATTCAGCCTGCTTTATTTGCAATAGAATTGGCATTAGCTAATCTATGGCTGTCCTATGGAGTAGAACCAAAGGGTGTAATAGGACATAGTCTTGGAGAAGTAGCAGCTTTTTGTTTCTCAGGGGCTTTAAAATTAGAGGATGCGGCAAAGATCATTTGCACGAGAAGTCAACTCATGAAACGAATTGATGGTCTGGGAAGTATGCTTTTAGTTGGTTTATCTGTAGAAAAAACACAAGAGGTTATTAAACAATATCAGAAAAGTATTAGTATAGCAGCTAGTAATGATGAATCTACAACAATTGTATCAGGAGAAGTTAAAGAATTAAAAAAAATTATCTATAGAGCTAGAAAACAAGAATATCTATTGTAAATTCATACAAGTTAATATAGCTGCACATAGCCATCAATTAGATCCATTTCTAAAAGAGTTTAAAGAAAGTCTAAAAGGAATAATTCCTAAAAAGGCTACAATCCCAATATACTCCACTGTAGATAATACCGTAAGCTATGGAGAATCGGCAGATGCTTCCTATTGGGTAAGAAATCTAAGAAATCCAGTACAATTTTCTAAAAGTGTACACCAATTATTGCAAGATGAGTATACTGTATTTATAGAAGTTAGTCCCCACCCTATTTTAAGTTTTTCTATAGCATCCATAGGAGAAGAAAAAAATAAAAAAATCCATGTTATTCCTTCTCTTGTAAAGGAGCAGCCAGAGCAACAAAGTTTTTATCAAAATTTAGGACTATTATATGGTTTAGGATATCCAATAAACTGGAAAAAGCTATACCCTGATGGAGAACTTCAATGTTTACCCAATTACCCATGGCAAAAGAAAAGATATTGGTTAGACGATTTTAATAGCAGTGCTAATTTTATAGTCAAAGATTCTCTATATCAAATGGATTGGGAAAAACTTTTTTTAACAGAAAATAATTCAAAACCAAAAAAAAGGAACAGTAAAAAAAACAACAGTAAAACGTGGATAATTTTTAGTGCTAATTCGGTTCTAGATGATCTACTCTCTAAAAAAATGAAGTCTGATGGTATACAAGGTGTCTTTATAGATAAAGGAAATTGTTTTAAACATGAAGTAAATGCAACAGCAATACGGTATACAATAGATCCTAATAACCCTAAACATTATATTGAATTATTAGAAGCTATAACTACGAAAAAGGATATTGTACTAGATAAAGTTCTCTGGTTATGGGAGGCGGAGAATAGTATAACTAAATCCAATAAACTGCAAATAGATATTGATTTTGGTTATATGCCTCTCCTTCATTTTATAAAGGCTTGTAACAGTCAGAAAAACAATAAAAACCCACAACTTTATGTAATAAGCCGTGGCGGACAAAAAATAGTAAATACAGACACTCCAGATCCTGCCAAAAGTGCGTTATGGGGTCTTGCTCGTGCAATATTCCATGAACTTACGGAATATAGATGTAGCAGAATAGACTTATGTGCTACTCCAAACGAAACTGAAATAGATAGTTTGTATAAAGTATTAGTCTCTAACAAAGAAAGTGAATTAGGTATACGAGGAGAACAGGTATATGCAGCACGATTAAATAAATATAGTAAACCTGATAAAGAAGGATCAAAAAACAAGAAAAAGTTATTTAATACTGATGAAACCCACCTTATTACAGGAGGTCTAGGTGAGTTAGGGTTTTCATTAGCAGAGTTAATGATAGAGAAAGGAGCATCTAATTTGGTACTAATGGGCAGGAGTAAGCCCAACGTGTCGATACAAAAAGCTATTGACAAGTTAACAGGAAAGGGAGCAACAATTGTAGCAGTTCAGGGAGATGTCAGTAAACCAAATGATCTAAAAAAAATACTATCAAAAATAAAACAAGAAATGCCCCCGCTTAAAGGCGTTTTTCATGCAGCAGGGTTATACAAACCCAGTATAATTATAGAAGAGACAGAACAACAGTTTCAAGAAATCTTTTCTCCAAAGGTAATAGGAGCGTACAACCTTCATAACCAGACTATAGGAGAAAACTTAGACTATTTTGTATTATTCTCTGCTATTGCATCCTGTCTTCCTATTATGGGAAGTAGTTCCTACATCTCAGCAAACGCAACTCTAGACGGGTTAGCAAGATATAGGAAATCAAAAAATAATCCAGTTGTCTGTATCAACTGGGGTCCAACAGGTAGTCTTAGAGCAAAAAAGAGTTCCAAGAAAAGTGATGAAAAAATAAGGGAATTTAAAACACTTGGAATGAATACCATGAACCTTAACGAGTATAAACAAGTTATGGAAAGTATCCTAGTAGAAAACTATTTTCAAACGATTGTGGTAGCAAATCTAGAAGTACCCCAATTAATTGCTTTTTTCCCCTCATTTGCTAAGGAAAGCTTATTCACTAATCTGACGAATCAAGCTAATCTACCTACCAATACTAAAAAGAAAATACAGCTAGAAGATATTAAAAGTGATGAGGAAAAAATAATATTTATTCATGAAAATATAAAACAATCCTTATCAGATGTTACAGGGTATTCTATACTAGAAATATCTAATACAGATCCATTGATCCATATGGGAATAGATTCAATGAGTGCGCATAGAATGGTAAACACCATACGAAAAGAAATTGGGATTAGTATACGTATTTCGGATATACTAACAGCAAAATCAGTCGATTCTTTAACGGAGTATGTATATGCGATATGCAAAAAAAATAAGAATGAAGAAAATAAAAACAAAACCGAAATTTCTAGTGATTATAAAAATACAAATCAAAAAGATGAAGAATTAGTTGATAATACATAAAAAACATTATGCTTTTACATAAGATGAACCATTATTTAATAAATAGTATGTGAAATAAAGCCATACCAGATGTTTCTTATACTAAAAATATTAAAAAGATAAGTACTACTATAAACAAATGAAAAATGGAAAAAGAAGACAAAACCGTATATAAAAAGCTATTACTAGGAGCATATACCGAATTAAAAAAGGCTAAAAGTAAAATTACAGAGTTAGAAGAAAACAAAAAAGAGCAACCAATTGCAGTTGTTGGCATGAGCTGTCGGTTTCCAGGTAAAATTAATACCCCTGAAGAATTATGGGATTTATTAGAAAAAGAAAAGGATGCTATAGATTTAATCCCCGATGATAGATGGAATCTCAATCAATTTTATTCATCGGATAAAGATGCTTCAGGTAAAATATATGTAAAAGAAGGTGGATTTCTTGAGAATATAGATAAATTTGATGCCTCTTTTTTTGGAATCCCCCCAATAGAAGCTAATGCCTTAGATCCTCAACAGAGACTATTACTTGAATTAAGTTGGGAAGCCTTTGAAAATGCAGGGATAAATGTAAAAGATCTACGAGGCACACAAACAGGTGTCTTTATAGGTGTCTATAATAATGATTACAGTTACAGACTTCATCTTAATGAAAATCATAAAAACATTGGATCTTATGATTTAACAGGAAATTTATCCAGTACAGCAAGCGGAAGAATTTCTTACTTCTTAGACCTAAGAAGTAGCAATATGTCAATAAACACTGGTTGTTCCTCTTCTCTAGTTGCCATCCAAACAGCTTGTAGTAGTCTACGATCAGGTGAGTCTAATTTGGCAATCGCTGGAGGAATAAATCTGATTTTAACACCTAATATACACATGTCTTTTTGTAATATGAATGCATTATCAGTTGATGGTAGATGTAAGGCATTTGATTCTAGCGCAAATGGTTTTGTAAGAAGCGAAGGATGTGGCCTTATCGTTTTAAAAAGATTGGATGATGCAATAGCTGATAAGGATACTATTCTAGCAGTTATAAAAGGAGGAGCAATAAATCAAGACGGTAGAAGTAATGGATTAACAGCTCCCAATGGATTAGCCCAAGAAGCTGCTATAAAACAGGCATTACAACAGGCTAATCTAAAGCCTGAACAAATCAGCTATGTAGAATGCCATGGTACAGGTACGCCTATTGGTGATCCTATAGAAGTTAACGCATTGAGCAATGCATATAGAGCTAAAAAAGAAACAATAGAATCCCCCTTATTATTAGGAGCTGTTAAAACCAATTTAGGGCATACCGAAGCTACTTCTGGTATAGCAGGATTGATAAAAGTAATACTAGCTTTACAGCATCAAAAAATCCCTAAGAACCTTCATTTTAAAAACCCTAACCCAAGTATTGATTGGAATACAAATATTAAAGTAATAACGGAAGCTGCTCCATGGTCAAAAGGGAAGGAACCTAGAAGGGCAGGAATAAATAGCTTTGGGATTAGTGGTACAAATGCACATATAATCATTGAAGAAGCACCAGAATTAGATGCCACTACCAAACAATTACATAAAACCAGAACTAATTATCTATTACCTATATCAGCCAAAGATGAAAAAGCTTTGCAGCAATATACAGCTCTATATATCAAGTTTATAGAACAAAAATTTAAAGATAAAATCCTCACGGATAATCTTTATAACACTTGCTATTCTGCCAGTGTGCGACGTAGTCATTTGGAATATCGAGCAGCATTTTCATTTCAAAATGCAGATGAATTAATAAATCAACTAAAATTATTTTCAAACGGAGAAACAGAAATAAAAGGAGTAGCATATGCTGATAAAAAAATAGATACCTCAATACAACCCATATTTGTATTTTCTGGACAAGGATCTCAGCAGATATCCATGGGGAAACAATTATTAGCTACAGAAAAAGTATTTAGAACACAAATAGAAGCCTGCGAAAAAGCATTTAAACCAGCAATACATG
>CAVYIL010000174.1:0-4225 GCA_963768325.1 uncultured Flavobacteriaceae bacterium
AAAGACAAGCCGAAATAATAGAGAACACCGACCCTGATCGCATCAAGGTAGAAGATATAAGAACCTTTTTTTTCTCCCTTATAAGGTCGCTAAGTTTATATGTGATATGGCGGTCAAGGACGGGTTCTTTATGAAAGAAAGGGATTATTATAAACTAAATGATTAGTACTATGAAAAAGAGGGATTGGTTAACCTTTTAAAATAAGTTAAATGTTATATTTATAAACTTAACCACTAAAATATATTTATGACAACTCTTAAAAATATTATAATTCATAAAATTATAAAAGAAATTGGAGGAAAACCTGAATTGATTTGTTCATCACAACCTTTGCCAGTTAATAACGAAGATGTAAAAGATTTTGTAGAAAAACTAATAAAAAGTTATGGTTTAAAAAATCCTACATATGGTTCTTTTGAGAAGGATAGAATAAATTATCCTTTTCAACAATTTTTAAATAGTTATATAAAAGATGAAATTAATTTTTTGGAATTTTCTAAAACAGCTATGAGTACTTTAAATATCGAAATCTCTAATCATCAAGCCAAAGGAGGTTATGTGGTATTTATTCATTATGAAGAAAATAATACCTGTTTTGTTATAACTGCAATGCTTGATAATTCAATTCAGTTTATAATAGATGATAATAAAGAATTTTTAATTGAAAAATTAAAAGCTTTAGATTTAGATAGATTAGCAAGAGCAAATAGAGTAAGTATTGATAAATGGCAAAATAATAACGACACTTATCTTTCTTTTATTAAAGGAACAAGAGAAGTTTCATTATATTTTCAGAAATTTATTGGAAGTACAGATTTAACTAATTCAAAATCTAACGCAAATAATCTTAAAGATGCTTTAAAAGAATTTATGAGAACTAATGGATATGATAGGAACGTAAGACTTGAATCAGAAAAAAAAATACAAAATTACATAACTAAACAAATTGAAAAAAATGAAGATGTAAAATTAGTTTCAATTTCTGCTTTAGTTAATACAGAGAATCCAGAACATTTTATCAATTTTATAAGAGATAATGAAAAAGAAGTTGGTGGAAGTTTTAGAATAACTCATAAAAAACACATCGAATTTCTTCGTAAGGTAACTTATAGCGGGAAGGGGTTTAAGTTAGAATTTGATAAAGATTTAATTAAAAATGGAATAATTAGCAGACATGAAGATGACGGAATTATTATTAGAGGTATAGATTCTAAAGTTCTTAACAATGATTTTGAAAATATACACGTATTGAATGAATGATAAATTAAAGAATATTGTTGCTTTAAGAAAAAAACTTCAAGATGTTGAAGTAGTAAGTTATGGGTTTAAAGGGAAGTTAAATAAGTTGACTAGACACGACTGTGAAATTCTTTTAAAAGTATGGGGATATACAGATGAGCAATTCGAAGAAAAAAATAACAAATTTATAAACAAGGGAGATTTATTTAATTTTATTGGTAAAAATATCATCATCGATATTTTAACCGCTGAGTTAAATTATTATGAAACTTTTGAAGATTTTGTTTCAGGAAATAAAAATAAATGTAAGGCAGAATCTAAATATTATATACATGATATAGATTATTTAGAAGGTGAAAGTGAAGAGCCTGATTTAATAAAATTTTATAAATCAAATTTAAAGCTACAAAGTTTATTATTAACAATATGTGATTACCAAAAATCAATAGGAGGAGAACTTGAACTGTTTTTTTACAAATCAGAAAATGCATTAATATTAAAATTGAACTATAGAGGTATAGACTTGAAGTTAATCCAAGAAGGAGCAATCAAAGATTTATTAAAACAATTTAAAGAAAAACCTGATAGTCAAGAAAGAAAACAGATATTCAAAAATGAATTAATTAGCGTGCTTAATAAAGAAGGAGGAACATATTCTGATTTGTTAAACTCTTGGGATGTAATTGTAAATAATTATAGTAAGAGTTTCGATTTGTACTTGTCTGAATTTTCATTCGAGAAAATAAGTACATCCTCTACTAAATACTTTCAAGATCTTAATGATAAAATTCATCAGACAATAGCCAAAGTATCTGGTTATATTTATGCTATACCTGTAGCATATGTTTTTTTGATAAAATACTTTGATTTTGAAGGTGAAAGCTTTTTGCCTGATTTTTTAATATTAATTTTAGGTATTTTGTTTTTCTTATTGATTTGGAATGTTGCCTTTAAGAATATCTCTGAATCATTTGGCGCTATTACGGATGATATAGATAGGTTTAAGACGAAAATTGAAAGTAACGAAGCGCTAGCGGACATACTCTATGAGTTAAACAATTTAAAAGGCACTAAACTAAAGAAACAAAAGAATAAGCTTTTGTTTGTTAAAATATTATCAATAATAATTCTTCTAATGTTGGTTTTTGCTTTTGTTTATAATTATAGAGCCTTGTTGCAGGAGATTATAAACTAAATGATTGAAACAATGACAATTTTTGAAATAATAGGAATGGTAACAATTGGTGTTTTAGCTTTTATAGGGCTTTGTACAGTTATTAGTTTAATGGATATTTCTGATACATTCAGGAGTAATAACGATACGGAGCTATTTAGGTTTGATGATACTCCGCTATGGAAATCTAAAACAACAACAACTTACAGTGGCAAAGGTGGTGACAAAGAAAAATCAATCATCCCAGAAGAAAAAAATACAATTTAGATAAGAATTACCCAATATATAAAAGATGAAATAAAAAAGCGGTTTAAAAGTTAACATGACGAGCACTTGAAGTTGATAATTAATCTTTTAAACCGCTACTAAGAAAGTAATTGTAAGTATAGCCCTACTAAAATACGTAAAAAATACTAGTAAAAAAAACTTATTATACTGTTTTTTAGTTTATTATAAGTTGTTTGTTTAGTCTAGAAGTCTTAGGGTAATAAACGCGAGATATGATATATAAACAAAAAAAGAGCCACGTATATGTGGCTCTTTTTAGTTTATTCTTAATAAATTCAAATGATAAATAATTTTTTTTAATACAGTTGTTGTAATGCTACTTTATCATAATAACTCCATTCTCCATCGGTGTTATAGGGGTAGCAAGAATTCATTATAGAATAAGGATCTCTACTTGGTCCGGGAGTTCCATAAATATGATAAGCTCCATAAT
This sequence comes from uncultured Flavobacteriaceae bacterium, assembly GCA_963768325.1. Lineage (GTDB taxonomy): Bacteria > Bacteroidota > Bacteroidia > Flavobacteriales > Flavobacteriaceae > Aquimarina. The sequence goes on from CAVYIL010000174.1 coordinate 3,136, forward strand.
ATCCTCCTCCTTCATTTGAGTTTTGTCCACAGGTATATCTTGTATCCCAGTCGGTATGCCTCATTCCGATACAATGTCCTATCTCATGAGCCATTAAATGTTCTAGTTGTTGGTTGCTTTGCGTGATATTTGCAGTTCTATTTATTCTAACTCTTCTATAAGGATACCCGTTAGATGGAAATCCAGCTCTCCCTGCTGATTGATATCTACTTGTATTAATGCTATTATCTACAAAAACAGTGATAGCATTAGAGTTCCAAGATCCCCAATGGTTTTCAAACCTTAATTGAAATTTGATCGTCAGATTTAAATTGTTATAATTATCAACAGCATATCTTAGTCCTTGTTGAGCTGTTGCACTAAGACCATACTGATTATTTCCTGTATAACCTACAATATATACTATACGCGTATCTTTTCTCAAAATGTACCGAGTACTATATTGTTTACTTTGCGAAACCCCTTCGATTTTACCTAAATTCATAATTTCATCATGTGTCATTACAACATCCCCTTCTATAGAATATACTTCTTGTTGTGTACTATCAATATCAGTAATTGTAATCTTTTCTACTTCATCGGTATTAAAATGATGCTTTTTTAATTTAGCTAATATCTCTTTAGATATTCCGTTGTCAAATTGTTGATTTTGATTCTCAGTATTTTCTTTTTCGCAAGAAGCAAAAACAAAAAACATTGTAATAAAACATAATTTAAGTGGAGTAAAATTTTTCATTGTTTTTTTGTTAAGTTAATTTTAATAATAAATAAAAATGACGTAAACACCTGATTAATAATATCTTATTTTAACAAGTGATTTGTCTTTTTGCTACATTTTATTTGTTCAAGAAGTTAAAATAAAACCAATAAACACCATAAGTTGTTTATTATTAATGACATAAACAGATGAAGTGCTGTTTTTATCGATAAAATGACGAGTTTCTTGTTGTATTTCAAAAAAACTTATATTTGTTTTAAGTGTTTGATTACGTGTGTTTTAGTTTAGTGATAAAATGAATTCTCCAATGTGTTTATATAAATATCTAATAAAAAAATACTCAAATATTAATAAAACAAACTATAAAAAACT
>CAVYIL010000175.1:0-3514 GCA_963768325.1 uncultured Flavobacteriaceae bacterium
ATAATTATTGAGGTTATTATTAGAAATATTAACAATTAAGATAGTATCTTTAGTATAGATATTTAAGAGGTTGAATATCTAACTAGTTTTCATACATTATTTAAGATTTTTTATTTATCATTAGAATTTAGACAAAAAGAGCCACATATACGTGGCTCTTTTTTTGTTTTTGACGCTTATAGTTACTTTGCTTTAACAATCTTGTCTTTAACCTCTTTAGGAAACCACGGTAATGTATCTTTTTGAAGATATACGGCATGCATCGTGTCTAAATCATACATCTTACCAGATATACCTTTCTCTTTTAGATAATCCTTGTATTTACTTTCTTCAAAAAACACTTTTAATGTACTGTCTGGCGGATGAATAACAAACATGCGTTCAGGTAAAATAAACTGCTTAGCGGTGCTGTCAATTGCTGTACTGTCTATAGGATAAATGCGTATTTCATCTTCATATATCGTATCGCTTTTTTTTCCTATTGTTAGTCCTCCTGATCTCATAGCACATACAACTTTTTCCTTTGTATACTTATCAATATAAACCACCCTATTATGAGTGTTCCCATAAATATAATTTCCTTCTACTCCTATACTTCTAATAGAATCTATTGAAGTATGGTTGTCTAAAAAAGAAAGTTGTAACATGTCTCCTACATCTCCTATTCCCCAAAATTTATTTATTCTATCATAAGATATTAAGATCGGTTTAACTAAGGGCAATAATGGTATATCTCCAAAACCTTTAGTAGTATAAAAACTATCGACATTGGGAGGGTCTTTTTTTAAAAAACAACTTGATAAACAAAAAACTAAACAAAAAAAGAATACTTTTTTTATTGATTTATAATAGTGGTCCATCTCGCGTTTATTTTTAATGTATCACTACTTCCTAATACATCGTGATATAAAAACCCTAACACAGTGCAAACCGCATTATATTCCATGGTTCTCTCTGAACTAGCACGTAAATCCAATGTGTCCTCAAAATTGTATTTTATGGTTATTTTACCGTTTGCATCTGCCTTATATTTGTAAAACACTTGAACTGTTCGTACCGTCCATGTAAGCTCATTAAAAGCCATTTTCCAAGTAGCACTATATTCATCAGCCCATTTCCAAACCTCTAACAATTGTTTCCACATCTCTCCCTTCGCTCTATCACCACCTAATTGGGCACTAAAAAAAGCTGTTTTTTCTTCTATTTCTTTTTTTTTATACCTTCGATTACTTTTTAATAATCTAATAATTTCATTTTGTTTACTTAATATTTTAGGATCGTTTTTCGCTTTATCAAGGAGCTGTCCAGATAGCTGTAGGGAGCTACTATTTAGTACGGAATGGAAACCTACATAGAATATATTTTCTGCCTTTACAGAGTCTATGCCTAGGTATTTACAAGCAGCCCTAAAAACCGCTCTTCTTGCTTCGTACCCCCAGCCCGGAGGATTCATACCACTTTTTACGTAGCTTCTAAAATCTTTAATTTCTGGTTTAATTGTAATCATATGTAATAATTTAAGTATTTAAAATATTTCAATTTTAAGTGTATACCTAAAGAAAATAGAGAGAAGAAAATGAATATCTTTCGGTTTTAAACTGTTTAGTTTTAAAGGCAAATATATAAAAAGAATAAATTTTACGCGATAATTTCCCTAATTATTATGAATTTTAACAGAATTGACACACACTGCTTAATTAATACTTAAGCGATGTGTGTTATTTAATTATTTATGCAGCTTTAAGACGTTTTTGTGCTATGTTATAGTATTTTTCTACGATTTCAAAACCTATAAAATTTCTATTCAGTTTTTTACAGCATACTGCTGTTGTTCCACTACCTGAAAACGGGTCTACTACTAAATCCCCTTCCTTAGAACAGTCAATAATCATTTTAGATATGATTTCTTGCACTTTCTGTGTTGGGTGCAGCTTTTTTCCCTCAATAGATTTTGCACCAGAGCAAAACGCTTTAATTCGCCATATGTTTTGTCCTTTTTTGCGAACATTACTTTTTTCAGATGCATAAATTATTAGTTCGTGTGTAAAGGCATACAAGTTTCCTGCACCGCTAATTTTATCCCATACAATCATATTTCTAACATTCAAATATTCTTGTGCAATAGGATAATAGTAGGCATACCCTCTGAAATCACAAAAGAAGAAGACTTCTCCATCGTCTGTTAAAATACGTTTAAATTCCTTAAATAATTCCCTAAAAAAAGGTGTTGAGATATTTAAATCTTCAAAAACGGCTTTTTTTCCATTATGCGTTAGACCTTGAAAATATGGAGGGTCCGCTATGATTAGTTTAACGCTTTTACTTGCAATTGCCTGCATTCCATCAAGGCAATTTTTGTGATAAATTAATTGTTTTTCCATTACTGACTGACTTTATTTAATTAGTGTTCTAAACTGTTGAATTATCTTATTTTACTTAATCCGCTAATTATTTTATTTTTTCGTGGGATTCTAACACCTCAATTCGCTGTTCTAAAAGTTTAATATACCTATCCTTTCTTTTGCTGCTATTAGGTAACTCAAACAGGTGTATTGCTTCTATTTTTATTCCAAATAATTGTAGAGCAACCGACAAGGCTGAAAAAAATAGGTCTGCAATAACAAAAAGCGTGATAGCTTGTGCTATATTGATGTTTGATAAAAATTCCATGTTTTAACTTTAATTATGCTTTTTAAATGCCTCTTGATGATAACTTATTATTTTATCAAAATTATCCTCAATCAATTCGTTTACTATTGATCCTATTTGATCGTAAAACTTAACCCCTATATCTGTTGAATCTTGTATATGCATTGGTAATAAGTGTAATGGTATTTTTTCCTCCAATATGTAAAGGTCTGGCTTATCATAGCTATTATTACAATAACTCCTTATTGAGTCTTCTAAAAACTTTTTATGTTTATTTGTAGCAATCCAAAGTTTTATGTGTTTCTTATTACGTATATAATAAATAAGCTCTGTAATATCATGTATTAATTTTCTTATAAGAATATTTAAAGACACTCTAATAAATAACAATACTATTATAATTGCAGCACATATTAATACCACAAAACCTACGATTTCATATAAATTCATTGTTTCTATTTTAACTATTGTGTTTTAGCATAAAATTATCGTAAGCTTGTTTCTTTTCTGATTCTGAAAATGACAACTTTAATGTTACTGTTTTATTTAAAACAATATCGTTGGAACTCCAATTAAACAGATCTATATTCTTTAGGCTGTGTCTAAACCAAACTTCAATTTTATGATCTTCATCTATAACAATATGTACACATGTGCTACATTTAGCCTTGTCTATATATAGTACATCATAATTAGCGTTTATTACTTTACCTTTATAATAATCCTCTATTATTTTAATAGAATTTTCAACGTCTAGTTCTGTTGGTTTCGTTTCCATTACTTCAATCATTTAGTTTATAATAATCCCCTTCTTTAACTAAGAACCCATCCTTGACCGCCATATCACATATAAACTTAGCGACCT
>CAVYIL010000176.1:0-21288 GCA_963768325.1 uncultured Flavobacteriaceae bacterium
AAATAATGAATCGTCTTATAGATCAGAATCGTAAAATGAAGAGAATATTACCTAATCTATCTAAACTTGAGCTTATAAAGTTAATATTAATAAACACGGAAGAAAAAGAACAATTACTATTAACCAATACCAATTTAAAAAAAGCATTAGAAAGCATGTTTGACTGGGTATCTATTACCAAGGTGGTCCAACACAACAATCTAAAAGAAAACAACTTCAATTGGCGAATACTAAAAAGAAAGAGCCAAGAAATGGGCTACACTATAAAGAAAGCAGAAAGCCCAAGATTTGGTTATCAAAACCTATACAACATAAACGTATTTAGAGCCTGCTACCCAGAGTATAATTACAATTTACAAGCCCAAAAGTCAGCATAATAAACTTATTTAAAACAATAATAAAAAAAATGAATTCAATAGAAATAACATCAGGTAAAATCTATGTAGAAGGCAAAGAGACAACAGACCCAACGCTTATAGGATTAGCTCTTTTAGACATAATTGAGCAATCAAAGGAAACAACTTTAAAAGTAGCATAGGAAGGAAATCATTATAAATAAAGAACTATAAAATGGCTTACACTAAAGAAGAGAAAGAAAAAGTATTTACAGAGGTATGTAGAAGAATAGCAATTGAAGGGGATTCACTAAGAAAGGTTTTAAGAGCAAAGGAAATGCCTAGTAGTCAAACATTTTTTAAGTGGATGTCTGAAGACCCCAGTAAAACAAAACGCTACGCGTATGCTTGTAACGAAAGGGCTGATATAATTTTTGAAGATATTTTACACATAGCAGACGATGTTTCCAAAGATACAAAGACCGTAAATGTGGATGGAATAGAAACAGAAACCATAAACAAAGAAAACATTCAGCGATCAAGATTGCGAGTTGATGCCCGTAAATGGATGCTAAGTAAAATGATTCCAAAGAAATATGGAGATAAATTAGACTTAACGGTTGAAGATAACTCGATGTCCAAAGAGGAAAGAATGAAACGAATAGAGGAGTTAAGAAATAAACTAACAAAAAACCTTTAAGCGATACTTTTTTGGTCTAACCCCCGTAAAAAATTAGACAAAACTTAAAAAACAGAACCTTAAACGACACTTTTTTCATGTCTTTGACAGACTTAGAAATACTAGAACTGGAACAATTATTAAAAGAACAAGAGCTAGATCTTTTAAAAGAAGGTCTTTACTCGTTTGATGAAAAGACCAATCCCAATTATATATCTCTTTATAAAGCAATCAAAGAGCAAGAATATAATAAAAAAGGCGAATTGATAAACGGCTATTCTGGATTTGTACTAGAAGGATCTTCACGATCAGGAAAAACGTGGAGTTCCGTAGATATAATATTATGGCTATGTTTATATGTAGAAACAAATTGCACGATTAATATATATCGAGAAACCTATACAGAATTTAAAGAAACACTTTACGAAGATTTTAAAAGACGATTAGAGGATTTTGAATTAGACAACCCATTTAAGAGGGCAAAAGAAATAAAAAGTTTCAAGATAAGAGACAATAAGATTGCTTTTTTAGGATGTGACAAATTAGGAAAGTCACACGGAGCTGGAGCTGATTATGTTTTTTATAATGAGATGATGCACATCCCCAAAGATGTATTTAACCAATCCAAAATGCGATGCCGTAAATTTTGGTGGGGCGATTATAACCCAAGCTATACAGATCATTGGGTTTTTAATACCGTTATCCCTAGACCAGACATAGGATTTTTAAGAACCACCTTTTTAGACAACCCTTATATCTCTACCAAAGAGAGAAACGAAATATTAGCCTACGCACCTTGGTTACCCAATAGTTATGAAATAAGAGAAGAAGATATTTATTACCAGAACGAACCAATAACCCAATCTAATCAACCCCCACCACACCCAACCAATATAGAAAACGGTACCTCAGACGAATTTATGTGGAAGGTATACGGATTAGGATTAAGAGGAGCAATGAAAGGGGTAATTTTTGAACATCTTACCTATATAGACAAGTTTCCAGACATAGCATATACCTATGCCAATGATTTTGGTTTTACGGCAGACCCTAATGCACTAGTCAAATACGCCGAAGACGAAAACAATATATGGTTTGAGGTACTTTCATACGATCCAATAGAAACGGTCGAGGAATTAGACGAATATTATAAAGCAGTAGGCGTAGAAAAGGACTTACCAATCATTTGCGATAGTTCAGACAAATATACAGGAGAAAACAAGGGAACAGTCGAAATGGTAAAAGGACTAAAAAGAAAAGGATGGTTAGTCTCTAAAGTTAGCAAAACCAAATCCGTAATGTATTGGATTCTCTCTATGAAGAAAAAGAAACTCCACTGTGTAAAGAACCAATTTTGGAAATACGCCAAGAGAGAAAGAGAGAATTATAAATTTAAAGAAATACAGGGGATATTAATAAACCAACCAATAGACCAGTATAACCATATATGGGACGCAGTTAGATACGGTCATATATCCCATAATTCAAAAACAGAAATAGAAGAAACAAAAGAATCCCTATCCGATATGGGAATAAATTATTAAACAATGGAAAACATATTACAATTGCTTAGTGATAACGCAGCAAATACCATTACAATGCTTACAGCTGACACCAAAGATCAAGATAAAGTACAATCATTAATAGAAGAATACAACGAAGTTAATAGAGATCAGCGCGATACTCAAATAGGAAATATCCAAAAAGACAAGTTTGTAGGACAAGGAAAAGACAGAAAACTAGTAAAAGGCGTACGAATACCCATCCCATTTCAAAATAAAATAGTAGCAACCGCAACCGCTTTTGAGGTAGGCGCTAGCATTACTATTCTGCCATCAGAAAAAAATAAACTGTACACTGAGATTGATATTGCATGGAAAAACAACAGAATAGACTCAAAATTACAACAACTTAAGAATTTACAAAAAAGCGAATTACAATGCGCATTACTCTTCTGTATAAAAGAAATAAAACCCAACACGATTATCAATAAAATTCTAGGCTTAAATAAACAAAAAGAAATCAAGGTCAGAATACTAGAAAATAGAAACGGAATTATGTCGCCCTATTTCGATTCATTTGGAGACATGAAAGCCTTCGTTTGGGAGTTTTCGACAAAAGAAAGTGGAGGAAAAGAAATAAAACACGCTTGGATATACGATGCTAAAAATGTATACGAATGCTCCACTAGCAAAGGAAAAATGGCATTAGACAAAGTAAACAACCACGGTTTTGGAAAAATACCAATAGTGTATTTAGAGCAAGAATACCCAGAGTGGCATATTGCTCAAGAAATGATAGATAGACTAGAGGTCTCCTTATCTAAATTAGGAAACTCCAACGATTACACAGGACACCCAATCTTAAAAATATATGGAGAAGTAAAAGGCGCTCCTGATAAGGACGAAAGCGGAAAAGCATTTCATATACCCATGAAAAAAGATGACGATGGTAAATGGCAGCACGGCGATGTTGACTTTTTAACCTATGATCAAGCACCCGAAGCAGTAAAACTCGAAATGGATCGATTAGAAAAATACATCTATTCCCTCACTTCTACACCAGATATATCATTTGATAACCTCAAAGGTATAGGAAATGTATCAGGAGTAGCAATTAAACTAATGTTTTTAGACGCAATGATAAAAGCCAAAATGAATGAAGGAGAAAACAGAACAATTATAGAAAGAATACTAAACCTATTTATAGCAGGAAACGTAGAAACAACAAACACAAGCTTTAAATCATTAGCAAAAAGCACAACATTTAATGTACAATTCAATAGCATAATCCCAGATGACATCAAAAGCACCATTGATATGCTGTCAACAGGTATAGGATCAGGAATAATTAGCCAGAAAACCGCCATAGATTCTTTGTCGTTAACAGACGATACAGACGAAGAATTAGAACGAATACAAAAAAGTCAACAACCCAAAGGCGAAGAAGTCGAAAACCTTATTTAGAATGATTCTAAATAGTGAATTAAATTTATTACATTTGTACTTAAACACATAAACAATAATTCTAATACCATTATGGCTGTAGAAGCTCAAAAAATAAGAGACAGGATTAAAGCTTTATTTCCAAACGCTAGTTTATCACAAAAAAGGATGGACACTATATTGGACAGACTTTCAAAGATAATAACGGAAGGATCAGATCAAGAAGCAATAGACACTGTAATTAACTCCGCAAACAGTTTTATGTCATTTGAGGATATAGCAAAAGAGGACGATAGAATTCGGACTTTAGAAGCAAAGACTCAACAAAAAAACACAGACCCCAAACCCGAAACGGTTAAGGAAATAGAAGGCATGCCAGAATGGGCAAAAATTGCTTTTGATACTTTTTCTAAACAAAACGAAACTCTAGTACAAGAGATTACCACACTAAAACAAGGAGAAGAAACAAAAACCAAGAAACAAACTGCCATTAAAGTTTTTGAAGCCTCAGAATTGTTAAACGGTTTAAAATCCAGTATAAAAGAAAAATGGGTAAATAGGATCGATTTAGACTCAGAAACATCCTACGAAGATCAAGTAAAAGGATTAGAGGCTGAATACAACGGGCTTATTCAAAGTATAGCAGACTCAAAAGGATATGCAGGAGTTCCTCCTAAAGGAACAAATAATGACGAAGCTACAGATCAGGAGATCAATGATATTATAACGTAATTAATTTAAAACAATGCCAGTAAACTTAGAAGGAATCAAAGAATCATTTCAGGACGGATCTTGGGAAGTTTCCATAAAACATTACATACACGGTAAAGAAGGCGGTGTTGTGCTAGACACAGAAGGCTATGAGGAGGATTACATACATACAGGACATGGGGTAATTCTAGAAGGCGATAACTACAAACCACAACCAGTAGACGGCACTAAACATGAATTGTTAGTAGGAGTAGTACGATCCACAACCCGAACAGAAAAACCATCAACAGGAATAATGACACAAGGAACAATTAACAACAATGCCGTAAAATACCCTTTTAGCAAAGAAGCATTAAAGGTTTTAAAAACAAACGGTATTCATAACCAAGTAGATTAAAATGGAAAAAACATCAATTTTCAAAGATTTGATAAAAAAGTACTTTCAGAAACTCACTAAAAAGTACTATGAAGTAATTTCAGGAGAAGAAGAACCCAAATACATTCATGATAAAGTTCTAACACCCGAGTACTCCGTGGATATGACATACGCATCAATTAGTGGCAATTTTAACAGAATAACCGCCGATGTAGTAGCCTTTGATTCGCCATTACCATTAAAATCAAGAGGATCGATTAGTTCCGCATCAGGAGAAATTCCAAAACTGGGATTAAAATTTGTTTTAAACGAAAAACAAATGAATTCACTCATTTTGATCAGTAAATTCCCTGGTAGAATGGCAGAACTAGCAAGAAAAGTTTTTGAAGACACAAAAATGTGCATTAGCGGAATAAAAGAATCCATAGAAGAAGCTTTTTTAGTAGGATTATCCTCAGGAGTCACTTTGATCTCTGACGACAAAAACACAGGAACAGGAATACGTATAAATTATAATATACCAGAATCGAATCAGTTCAAAGCTTTAAAAAAATGGAGTTCCCCAGAGGCAAAACCAATAGATGACATTAGACAAATAAAAAGAAAAGCCAATGAGGAAGGCAAAACTTTTGACACACTTTGGATGGATGAAGAAACATTTTATAGACTAACAAACAATACACAGATAAAAGAGATGTTTGCCTTTAGTTTAAATTTTGTTGGGGATAAAATCCCTATTCTTAGCGAAGAACAATTAAAAAACTGGTTTAAAACCTCTCAAAAGCTAAATCTAATAGTAATAGACCGAACATTTATCAAAGAAAAAGACGGTAAACGGACAACTATAAGCGGCTGGACACCTAATATGGTAGTATTCACTAGCGGTACCAAACTAGGCTCATTAGTGTATGGGACATTAGCAGAAGAAGAGTTTCCCACAGAAGGCGTTTCTTATGCCAAAGCAAACCAATACATTTTAATCAGCAAATCAGGAACAACAGACCCCGTTAGTGAAAAAACAGCAGGTCAAGCAATAGTAATTCCCGTGCTTCAGAACGTAGACTCCTTATTTTATTTAGATACGGAAAAAGTACTAGGAAAGTAATGTACAGTAAAGAAGCTATAGCATCGTTAATAGACAGGTTAGGTTTTGGAAAAGGACCTTCAATCCCTATTGACGAATCTAATAGTTTAGGCACTTCAGGAAGGTTGTTTTCATATTATCACAAGCTAGTAACGATAAAAAATATATACGAAACCCTAGAATACATTAACAGTAGCGAGGTAGAATTTAATTCCTATCTACAGCAATTAAAAACAGATTCTGTAAAAGCTATTCTAACCGAAATACTCAACAAAAACACATCGTATCAGAGTACCGTAGATTACTCTGATACGATATTAAAACATCCAGAATTATTTGATGACGCAATAGGATATTCCGTAGCAATATGTTCAATAGAGCAGATGATAACCACAACCCGCATTAACGCAACCGTAAGAAAAGCAGAAGGAGCCTATCAATCCTTAAAGATAGAATTAGAAGGGCTAAAAGTCGACGGGGTAGTTAGATCAGTAGGCATTAAGAGCAATCTAAAAACCTCCATTAAAAAAGCTTCATCGGTTATTTTTCCAGAACAATTGATAATTACCTCTAAACGTATTTGGTAATGAATTACACGAAAGATAATCCAGTAGGAATAGACAAAGAAATCCAAAAACTACAAATTAAACTCTATAATCGTTTAGGATTAGAAAACATAGAAGGATATGGACGGGTTTATATATATAACAAAAAAGACACGGTTTATCCAATTCACTTTGTTAGCGGTATCGATTATAAAGAGCTCCTAATAGACGACAGAAATAACGGAAAATTCTTTTTTGTAGAAAATCACACTACAGAATCAGGAATAACCATTAGCAAAACCAAAGTTGATATTATTTTTTTGATCAATCTAGCAGAATTATACCCAAACATACCATACAGAGCCGATGAAGAGCTAAAACAACACATATACAGAACACTAAAAAAAACAAGATTCTTTTTTCCATCTCATATCGAAATAACAAAAGGAATAGAAGCATTAAAAGGATTTAAAACAAACTTAATAGATATGCAACCTTACCATTTTATAAAATTCAGTGGAGAAGTAAGCTATCAATTAGACAACTAAAAAAACAAATAACATGGGGATTTTATTAGAAAACAAAAGCTTAACAAGCTCCACTAAAAACACAGGAAAATCAAAACAAGACCTATTTGACGCGACAATCAATTATGCATTAACAAAATCTAACTTTTCATTTGATAGCATAGAAGAAGCCAAAAGTAAGACAGCGTGGGATAAGGCAAAAAGAGAAAAAGACATAGTAGTAATGTTTAGCGTAGAAGGCTCAGAACTAGCAAACGCAGAAGCAACGTATTACGAATCCAGAACGGTAAAAAAAGAAACCAAAGCAGCCAGAAAAGGCATAAAATTCAAACACCATTTAGACATGCATAGCCATGCAGCCTTAAAATCCTATATGAATAGTGGTTATACCAGAATAATCGAGTTTACAGAAGACGGAAAGATCAAAACCGAAGAATTAAGCGGTAAAATAGTAGGTCAAAGGATGAATGAATTCATCGTAGGCATGTTTCAAGAACCCGTAATTGCGGGAGACCCCGCAAGCACTACCGTAGAAGTAATATATAAAGACTACAACTCTTTTGAAAACAACGCACACGTATTAATACCAGATTTTGATTTAGAAATATACGAAGGGATTTATGATATAACCTTAGAAGTAACCAATGCCACTACTACAGAAATAAAACTAAAAGCAACAACACTAGACGGCAATGAAGTTTCCAACCTTATGAAAGAGGATTTTATACTATTAGACACAAAAGGAGTTACCCAAGAAACCATAGAAGCGTTTTCTTATTCAGAAAAAGAAGAAGCATACATTCTAACCGGAAACTTTTCGCGGGGCACCATAGCAACCAATGGTGTCATAGCCCAGACCAATATAATGTATGAGGCTACACCTGTACAAATAGAAATATAATGAGAACCTACAAACACATCACATTTGCTGAGGGTATTAAAACACCCTTAGCAGATTTTAAAAATAAATTCTATAGTCACCTCCAAGGACTAACCGACAACGAAATAAAAGAAGCTCACAAGACAGTTACACATGGCAACATTTCTACAAATCCAAAAAAGAGCAAACGACCTGACTCCACAAAAAATAAAAAATGATCTTTTTAAGTTCATTAGAACCCTAGAGCCCTATCTAGCAGAGTTAAACAAAAATCAAATACACAATAACAGCTCAGATGTCAACGGCAACCCCATCGGTTACTATTCTAAAGCAACAGAGATCATCACTACAGAAAACCTATTATTAGGCAGAGGAGGAGTAATAAAAAAAGAAGGAACCCCCTTTGACCTAACAGACACAGGCGATTTTCTGAAAGGATTATTTGCAAAAGCAGACAAGGATTCTGTTTTTTTTGACACTACAGACCCAAAGAAAACAGAAGTAGTAAACAATCTCTTATCAAAAGATATATTTGGCTTAACAGACTCCGAGTTAGAAAAAGTAATAGAAGATAAAATGACACCATTTATACATACCTATTTAAGAAAAGAGCTATTGTAATGATATACAGATCAATAGACACAATACCCGCAAAATTATTTTTTAAAATAACAGAAACAGGTAATATATCCTTATTAAGCAATAAAAAAACCAATCCCAAAAAGCTGGAGGAAATTTGGAAAACCATAGAAGAAGAACACGCAAGCATAGCACCCATAGAGAAAACCAACTCTGTAGTAAACATTTCTAAGAAAATAGAATCCTTAGGAGCCAAGTACCAAACAATACAATTAGCCATACGCTATCTAAGAAACATAGAAGACGTAATACTAATGAATATATTAACAAGTTTTGGCTACAAATTCACAGACAATAGAAAGAAAGATCTACTAACTATCGAACGAGAGAGCAAAGCAATAGAACTGATCATAAACAAACTTAACAAAAAACTTCCAAGTGGAAATAATTCTTTCAATAATAGTTTTGAAGAAGTGATAATGCAGTACTCCATACTAACAGAAGTTGGTTTTATTAACTCCAACACAATAACGATACCACAGTATTATGCTCTTATACAAGCAGGAAATCAAAAAATAAAAATATTAGAAAACAATGAGTAAGGGTAAAGTAACCTATCAAGACGCAGTAGACAAAAAGGTATTTGAAATAGGAAAAGACTATGCAAACAGCTTAGACCCAGCAATTGAAGCAAACCAAAAATGGTTAAAAACCTTTGAACCCATTAAAGCGGCAGCCCTAGAATACGCAGAATTAGAAAAACAGTTCAAAGTATCAAAAGGCAGAAAAGAATTTTTAGAAATTAAAGAAAAAGAAGTTCAGATCAGAAAACAAACCTCCGAAGCATTAAAGAACGAGAAACAAGCATATTTAGAACTAAAAAAAGCCGAAACAGAAAAGTTAAAACAAGATAAAATCGCTTTAGACATAGAAGCCAAAAAGCGAGTAGAAATACAAAAAACAACGAAACAAACAATTGAGGAAAAAGTAAGCACCCAAGCCTTAAATAAAATAAAGAGAGAACAAGCATTTGTTACCCTAGGACTTCTTAGCCCATATCAGAAACTATCGAAGCAATTAGATAAAGCAAGACTAAAAGCCAAAGACATAGGTATTCAATCAGGAATAACCTCCAAAGAATTTAAAAAAGCCCAGACAGAAGTATTAAATCTAGACAATAGATTAAAAAAATTAGACACAGCACTTGGACAAAGTCAACGATATGTAGGACAATACGGAAATTCATTAAAAGGACTGCGAGCCATATTCTTAAACCTCACAAGTGCACTAGGATTCACAGGCGGACTTATTGCCTTTGTACAAATAATGAAAGTAAGCTTTCAGACAATCCGACAATTCGGCAAAGAGATGGCTAACCTAAGAGCCATAACCAAAAGTAATGGCGAAGAATTAGAAATATTAGCCAAAACACTAGGCGAAAAAACAGTATTTACAGCAAGTGAAGCAGCAAAAGCAATGAGCCTGTTAGGTATGGCAGGGTACAATACAAACCAAATACTAAAATCAACCCCTAGCGTATTAGAATTAGCAGCAGCAGGAGGGATCGGACTAGCAGAAGCAGCCGACATCGCCACAAATGTATTATCTGGATTCGGTTTAAAAGCAGAACAAACAAGTATGGTTGTAGATGTTTTAGCCAAAACAGCCACAAGCTCAAACACCACAATATTATCATTAGGAGAATCCTTTAAAGAAATAGCACCTACCGCAAATAACCTTAAAATACCAATTGAGGAAATAGCAGCAGTTGTAGGACTATTAGGAAATTCAGGTATTAAAGGAACAGACGCAACCACATCCTTAAATACCGCTCTTAACCGACTAGCAAAACCTACCAAGGAAATGAAAAGAAAAATGCGGGAATTAAACGTAGAATTCTTTGACTCAAAGGGGCAGTTTATCGGATTAAACAATATGGTAGCCCTTTTAAACAATAGATTTGAAGGACTTACAGACAAACAAAAAGCAGCAGCGGTTTCCGCTATTTTTGGAGCCAGAGCAAACAAGCAACTTACCTCGCTATTAAACGGACAGGTCACCGCCTTGATAAATAACGAAGAAGTAACCCTAAAAGGAGCTAAAGCACTACAATACCTGACAAAAGAATACGAAAACGCATCAGGATCAGCAAAAGAAATGGCAGACACGCAGTTAGATTCATTAGATGGAGCATTACGGCTTTTAAAATCTGCATGGGAAGGTCAAATACTAAAAATGGATGGCACTACAGGAGCAAGTAAAAAGTTAAAAATAGCAATTACATTTTTAGCTAAAAACCTAAGCACCATCATTACCGTATTAGGAAACGCAGTAAAAACATGGCTTACATATAAAAGTGTATTGCTAGCTATGAGTGGTATTACCAAAGCGTATCGCTTATCAACTATTGCACTGGCAGGAGTAAAAGCGCTCCTTACAGGTAACATAAAAAGATCAACAGCCGCATTAAAAGTATTCAAACTACAACTATCCTCTACAGGCATAGGGGCAATAGTAGTTTTAATAGGAACATTAGTAGCATCTTTTGCTGATTTAAAAAAATCTGTATCAGAAACGGTTCAGGAAACTCAAGATAGTACCAGAGCCTTCCTAGACAAAAAGAAAAAAACGGACGATTTAAATACAGAAATCGAAAAACTAACAAACAGATACGAAGAACTAACCGCAAAATCTAATTCTAATACAGAAGGAGCAAAACTAAATAAAGAAGAACAAGCAGAATTAAATAGTATCATAAAGCAATTAAATAATCATGTTCCAGATGCAGCCACAGAAATTAACGAGTATGGTAATGCATTAGGAATAAACACGGATAAGGTAAAACAGTTTGTAGAAGAGTCTAAAAAATTGGATAAATCAATCCAAACCGAATTAATAAAACAAACTACCCAAGACATAGAAGGTTTAAAAAATCAATTAGGCGAATTACATGAAGTAAATAACAAGGTAAAGAATTCTAGGGTAAAACTTGAAGAAGGAGACTACCGTGTAGTAAATGGGATTTTAAAAAAAACCATTTGGTGGGGGTTGTTATTAGTTAAAGCATCTGAAAAAGAAAAGATAGCCGTTAAACAATCCGCAAGTGCACTCCAAGAAAAATTAAAAACTTCTAAAGCCCTTCTTCAAAACCTAAAGGGGGAATACACACAGGAACAATTAAACGCAATAGCAGCAGAAAAAAAAGCAGAAAAAGCCAAGGCAGATGCAGATGAGCAATTAAAAAAAGACTTAGCGGCATCCGAACAACAAAAAATAGTAGCGAGAGAAAATAAGAAACAACGAAAGGCAAGAGAAAGGTTAGAAAAGAAACTAGCCAAAGACGCAATTGAGCTCGCAAAATTTGTAGTTCAAGAAAAAATTAAACTTCAAAAAGAGATAGTAGACAATGAAGACCAGTCATTTGAAAGTAGAAGAATAGCTCTAAAAGAATCTGCCGAATTAGAACTAAAATTAGCAGCCTTAACAGCAAAAGGAAAGTTCGATATAACAAAAGGTTTTTCCGAAAAGCAAATAGAAGCAATACTTGCGGATGGCGAAGTAGCTAAGAGAACAATAGAGAGGGTAGGCGATGAAGAACTATTAATAGCAAGACAATACCAAGCCAAAAAAAAAGAAATAGTATTAGAAAAAGAAAACAAAGAAGATCAATTTGAAGTAGACAAAATAAAAAAAACAGCAGAGCTCAAACAAAAGCAAGAAGAAATAAACCTAAATGAAGAATTAAGAAGAGAAAATACCGCTTTTCAGAAAAAAGAAGGACTATACGCAATTGCTGAAAATGCTGTAGAATTAAGAGAGAAGCGAATTGCAGAAATAAAAAAGAAATATGCACTAGAAGCCCTTGACATTCAATTAAAAGCCGTAGAGAAATTACTCCATAATGAAGAATTAAGTAGCGAAAAAAGATTAGAATACCAAGAAAAACTATCAGGGTTAAAATTTGAAATATCGGATTTAACCACTGAAAATATAATCGAAGGAAACGAAAAACAAGTATTAAGTACTCAGGAGAAAGCAGAACGAATTATTGATATATCTAGTCAATTAGCCACTGCATTAGCAGATTTGGCTAATTCTATTTTTGAAAGCAAGATACAGAAGATAGACGAGGAAATTAATAAAAATGAGGAGAAGTACGAAAAACTACTAGCCAACGAAAACCTATCCGAAGAACAAAGAAAAGTATTAGAAGTAAAGAAAGAAAAAGAACAAGACCTATTAGAAAAAAAGAAAAGGAAAGAACAAAGAAAGCAAGCCATAGTAAATAAAGCCATGGCGATTACCGATATAGGTATTGCCACTGCCCTTGGAATCATGCAAGCATATGCACAATTGGGTCCAATAGCAGGACACGTAGGAGCTGCAATGGTTAGTGTAATAGGAACAGTACAAACAGCCGCCGTAATAGCCAAAAAGATTCCGCAATACGCAAAAGGAACGGATTATCATCAAGGAGGTTTAGCATTGGTAGGCGAAGAACGAGCCGAAGTAATCACGGAACCGGGTAAAGCACCCTACATAGTAGATCGCCCTACTGTAATAGATTTGCCTACCGGCACAAGTGTAACCCCTAGTTTAGACGAATACAAAAAGATAATGCGCGCATCAATACTATCAAACATAGAAATTGAGAATAAAAAACAGAAAGTATTTCAGGCTAGGCAATCCATTGATATGAATACAAAAGCATTAGAAAAAGAAATGCAATTAACCCGCAAGGCAATAGAAGATAATAAACCTAAAGTAATTATAAGCCAGCCTATCCCCATAGACTTTGAACACGAACTATTCAGATTAAAAAATAACAATTGGAACGCTTAATATGGGAAACATTAACCCAGCATATTACGATAGAATAAAGTATGAGTTAAAACATAAAACATACGGAATTTTAACAATCACAGAACCCATAGGATGGCGAAGTGATGAAAAAGAATACAATAGAAACACCGAGTATCATGGGATTTTTTCCAAGTTCTCTAATAACCTAAAATTCATAGGAGATGGAGCAAAGTATATAAATCTTATTTATGAGGTTTACGGCATAGAAGCAGAAATACAATTAAAAAGAAGCGAAAGACACCCACACACGGACTTATGGATAAAATCATACGACGGCTTTTTGGATTTATCTACCTATGTATATCAAAATAATCAAGTTTCCGTAAAATTTAATTCAAGTGGATTACAAAAAATACTTAAAGCAAGAGAAAACGAAAAGATAGAAATAGAAAGAGATACCACAATGGATGGTAAACATATACCAGATCTACAAACCCAAAAAATTAAGTTAGAAGGACGACGAATATTTTTAAATTCAGTTTTTTATGTAGATGACGTAGATAATAACGCTTACAATAGTGACAAAACAAGTGGTCAGACAGTAGGTGGTGCCGTAGGAGTACCCTTAAAAGTTAAAACTAAATCCCATGAAAATTTGCAAGATGTAATACCAAATTTAGAGATCGATGATACATCAAGCGAAAGAAATGGAGATGGAAGAGTAGAAAATATGTTTTTTTTACTATCCGATAGAGATCGAACCTTGCATATAAAAATTGCTATTTCTTTTGATATGCAAGTTGCTATTGACGATATGAACTGGCAACATTTTTGGCTATTACTTACCACCTACACCAAACATTCTGAATTTAAACATAAAGAGCATAGGATTTTATTTGATACCGATAAAGTGTTTTCTGTTGCTAAAAATAGAATCGAATTAACCTATACAGACACCATAGAAGTTGAAGAAGGCGACAGCTTAGCCTTGCAATTTCACCAACGAGGAGATGGCGCAAATGGTCACAATGCGCATCTTATAATTAATTGCTTCAATATAATTTGCGACTTATCTATTGAAGAAGATAGCGTTTTTAAAAGCAGTTACACAAAAGGTATACTCGCTCACGAACTAGGAGAACGATTAAGCCATATCCTAACAGGTAAACCAAACATATTTTATTCTGATGTACTAGGAAGAAAAGAAATAGGGTATAAAAAAGACGGAAAAGCATCCCGAACAGGTATGACACATGGGTTTTGGATTCGAGGCTTTAACAAAGGCTCAGACCAACCCGAAAATAAATACCAAGGATTTACCACCTCCTTTAAGGATTATATAGACTCCATATCAACTGTTTGGAATCTAGGGCTAGGTATTGAAGATGTAAGAGGCGAAGAACGAATACGAGTTGAAGAATTAGCTTATTTTTATAACACTACCACTACCATTAAATTACCGCATAAAGTTTCTAAATTAAAAAGAAGTATAGCAAAAGAATATTACTATTCTGGTTTAGAATTTGGGTATGCAAAAGGTTGGGAGAATGAGGAGGCAATGGGGCTTGATGAATACAATACAAGAACTAATTTTCAAACAAATATTACCAGAATAAAGCAAAACTACACCAAAGTTTCTAAATATCTGGCAGGCGTTTATCCGATGGAATTTATACGCCGAAAACCAATATTTAACTATTCAACACAAGACCATAAATACGATAAAGAGATATTTCTTTTAGACTTATATAAATGGAGGTTTGACACCTACAAGCCTAGGGAATGGTATAAAGATTTTTCTAAAAAACCTACAGGGGTTTTTAGCCCAGAAACAGCAACCAATCTTAGGTTTACACCATTTAATATCATGTTACGCCACGGATGGGTCATAGCAGCAGGTCTAACAAAATACCTAACCGAATCTATTAGATACGGAAGCTCTGAAGGGAATTCTAAATTAATCACAAAAGCTAAACATCAAAATCAGTATGCAGAAAATGGAAACATTGTTAATTCAGAATTACCCAAAGCTCTATTTGTCCCAGAATGGATTGAATTCGAGCATATTGTTGATTTTGAAATAATGGAACAAGTGGAAGGCTTCACAACGGTTGACGAAAATAGAATACCTAATTTTTATGGATTAGTACAGTTTATCAATGAAGATAGTGAACTAGAAAAAGGGTATTTATTCAATTTAAAACCTAATGGTTCAGGTAAGTGGAAACTTTTAAAAGCAAACATATGAGTAGTGCCTATTTTTTACTATCAAAATCTAATTCGTTGCGTTTTGCAAAAAGAATAAAGTGGGGGGATTGTTCAAATTATAAGAATGATGAAAATACATTAAGTCACGAGGCAGATGTGCCACTGGCGTATACAGAAATACAACAATTTCAAAGTTGTGACAAAATCATAACGCAATTCAAATCAAATTACAAATCAGTAGCCGCCTTTGTTATTACAGAGAGCGGAAAAGAAGTACCTCTAATTATTAGTAAAAAAACCAGTAATCAGGGGTTGAAAGATAAAAGAGATGCTATTTTAACCGCTACTAAAAATAGAAAAACAGGAATTTATTACAAATCAGGAAAAACATACAATTATGATACGGATGCAGTGACTGGAAATTATACACTAAATGGAGGCTTACCCGAATATGCTATAATAGGAAACTACGTTACATTTTGGGGCAAAACACTTCCGATTGAGGATATTATTTACAACGAAAGATTAAAAGCCGATGTACTGGTTATAGATTCATTTTATTTGGATGTTGATATAGAAACAGTAGTATCGGCGGCTTATGATAGAATAGGGTACGAAGTATATGAATTTGAAATAGATATGGTTAATTACTTAAATCAAAAAATTAGGGTAAAAATCATTAATAGGGATGACTTATATGAAAACATTGAATATTTAAGCGAGCTTATAGACATCAAAATAAAACAAGAAAATACAATTGAAATACGATACAAAAATAACACTAACACAGATATTTATTATACAAGCGGTATTGAAAACAAGCTTAGATTACCATTAAAAAGAAAAGATGGTAAAATATCGGATGAAAGTGAAACACATAAAACGGACACATCAACGGTATTAATACGTTCTGAAATACATGAGCTTGACGAGTTTATTTTTGAACCCGTAACAAAAGAAATTATGCGTAAGCTAGTTCAGGCATTATCCCATAGTGATATTATTATTGATGGAGTGAGTTATGTGAAAAATGATAGTATCGGAGTAGAGGGTGCGCTTGAAGATACAAACTTGTATATCGTTAAGGCTACCATGATAAAAGCTAGAAATGTGTATGATTCCAGCAATTCTGAAAATGAATTTTTTGGGGATTTATCCGAAGTGCCAAATCTAATAGAATCTGATCAGGGGTTTGTTAGGTATTAGAGGTGCTAAAACTAAAAAATGCTATACCGTTTGGAAGTACTACAAAAAGTAAATCCTGCCTATAAAGACAGGATTTTATATATGCTAGACCTGATGCTTAGAGACGCACAGTCTAGTGCTTTACAGGATAAACTGGCTTAACATCTCTTTATTGTCGATACCTATTTCTTATTTTTATTCATATTCATAGACGGAACAGAGGACTAGTCACTAACTAATGTTTTTTATCCAAATAATATTAAACCAACTAGAATAAACTTCATTTTCTAATAAGTCATCGATAGTTCTATATTCAGTATAATAACAGCTAAATATAGTTTCTAACTCATTTATTAAAAAAGGAAGAGGAGAAATATAATACTCTATTTTTGGAATATAATCTAAATAACCTTTTTGTCTTTTACTAATGATTAATTCTGGTGGATTATTCTTATCAATTTTATTTTTAAGTTCTGTTAAAGAAGAAGGAACACCTTTAATTATATTATTAGTATTTAGAAGTTCGTATTGTATTTCTATTTTTATTTCAGACAGTTCTATGTTAATGGTCTCGATGTTTTCTTTAACAATTTTTAATATTTCTATTCCTTTTTGTAAATATTTTTTTTCAACATTTAACTCATCTAAATGAACGGAAATATAATTTTCGCTATTTAATTTATCAATGTTTTCTTCAATCCATTTTAATACATTCATGCTTTAATCCATAGAGTTTTTAATCCAATTCAACACATTATTAGATACATTTCCATTACCATGCTTCCATGTACCTCCCCCCGCTAGCGCTCGTCTGCGACGGGTGCCCACAAACTATATAATTTAATCAATACTTACAAAAAAACTTCATTGTCTATTGCTGATACTATCTACTTACTCTGAACGGCACCCGTCACAGACGAGCGCTAGCGGGGGGTTCTTATACTTACTAATTTCTCTTTGTTTTAAGTTGTAAATTTAACAACAATAATTAAAACAATAATTAAAAAAAATCCGCCAGCAATTCTATTATTTGTCTCATTTTCCATTTTTTCAAATTGGTTTCCTTTATTATTCCAGAATTTAGAAAAACGAATAAAATCTCTCCTCAGTAACTTGTTTTTTAAGTTTGCTAAAAAAAATCTAATAGAAGCACCTAATAATTCTATAAAATATTTGCCTAAAAAAATCTGTAATAAATCCATCATTAATTATTGTTTTGTGTTTTTTCAGCATTTGACTTGATTAAACTAAAAAGTCTTTTTCCATGAATTAGATTAGATACTTTATTAATAGATCGGTTTAACCTTCCCCCCGCTAGCGCTCGTCTGCGAGGGTGCCCACAAACTATATAATTTAATCAATACTTACAAAAAAACTTCATTGTCTATTGCTGATACTATCTACTTACTCTGAACGGCACCCGTCACAGACGAGCGCTAGCGGAGGGTTTTTTTTATACATTATATTTATTGATAATAGAGTGTAAATTAAACTATTTTTTTCTGTTCTTACAATTTAAAAATTGTGATATTTTATTTACAAAAAAAAATAAAGTATCGTTAAAATTGAAACAAACACTAAAAAACCTATTATACCATTAAAATAATCGGCACTAACATTCTTAAATATTTCTCCTTCTTCATCTTCTAAGTAGTAACTAAGTTTTTTATATTTCTTTTTTACAAGCGTACAATATATTCGCATAGATGCATATCTAACAAGACCGCCCATAATTTCAAAAAAAGCTACAATCATCTTTTCTACCTTAATTATTAAATAATTCTAATTTTGATTTTGTTTGTTTGAAAAGTTTTTTTGGTGTAACATTCTTTTTTAATAGATAATTGAATGTTTTAAGAAACATACCTCTTGTTTTAGGAGAAAGTTTATTATACTTCGTTCCTTTAAAAAACTTATTAGATTGAACAATATTTATTCCTCTAATATTGAACTTAGGAAGAGGCAAAATTGTCATAAACCCATTAAGCCCCGAGCTTATGTGATCGTTACTACCTCTTATAGATACAGAGCCATTAAGATGTAAAGGTTGTCCTACTGGATTAAGTAAATCAAAACTAGTGATAAAAACAGAAACATTATGGAAACCATTTTTTTTGTTCAGCAACTTTAATAATATGATCCACTGTCAAATCTTTTTTCTCAATTAATCTTTTTTTATAACTTTTTTTTAGAAAGTCAATAAAACTTAATTCTTCAACAAAATATGAATATATATCAAATTCTTCACTATTTATTATATCAAATTCATCAAAAAAATCTGACATTAAAACTACTGCGTCTAATCCAAAATAATCAAGTTTATTAATTACAGTGTTTTCATAAATATCTTTATTTGTTTTTTTTCTAAAAAACGATATTACTTTTTCTTTCATATAAACTAATTCCAAATTTCATTATATAACCCCCCGCTAGCGCTCGTCTGTGACGGGTGCCTACAAACTATATAATTTAATCAATACTTACAAAAAAACTTCATTGTCTATTGCTAATACTATCTACTTACTCTGAACGGCACCCGTCACAGACGAGCGCTAGCGGAGGCTAGCTAGGTGTTTTCAATCAGACACATTATGATCTCTAATTAAAGTTCCTGTATGAAAATAAAAAAACACTATAAAAGCTAAAATAACGAAAGAGATAAAAAAAATAACAATTTTATCTTTTTTTGACTTAGAAGAAAGTTCTTTTATAATTTTAGCCTCTTTATTCTTAAAATATTTTTTATTAAAAAAAAACAAAAACATGGCAATTGAAAAAGGAATCAAAGGCGAATATGATATTTGTGATTCTTTATAATTTAATAATAAAACATAATCTATAACGGAAAACAACATCATTGTCTCAAAAAGTGCCAAAACAATATTGCAGTAATGAGAAGGGGTGTCTCCCCAGTATTCTATTTTGATAATTTTTTTATAAAACTCGTATAAAGAAAAATATAAATACTTCATTCCTTTTCTAAAACTAATTATTGTTGTTTAAAATAATACTCTCTATATATCCATTCTGTAAACCTCCCCCGCTAGCGCTCTTCTGCGACGGGTGCCCACAAACTATATAATTTAATCAATACTTACAAAAAAACTTCATTGTCTATTGCTAATACTATCTACTTACTCTGAACGGCACCCGTCACAGACGAGCGCTAGAAGGGGATGCACTTTTTTGGACGGTATCTAAATATCTTCTTGTTGTCGATACTTTTATTGATAAAATAAAAAAAACATTCCTTTGAAAGAAAAACAGTCACATCTCGAAACATGACTGTTTTTACTATATTTTATTATAGAGACTTATTCGGAACACTACTAGCCATGTATATAGTAGTAACAATAACTTTATCGGTAGCTAGGAACAGAGGCTTTATTATCGTTTAAGTTAATCACATAATATATTTTAGGCACAATATTATTAACAATCGTTTTTTCTTTTTGAGAAAGTTTTTCATATTCTTTCCTAAATACAATCTTAGCCACATTTTCTCTCACACTATTTATACTACAGTCTAATTTTTTTAGAAGTAGCAGCATAGAATATGATTGATTTTTAGTGAATTTATTCTCTTTTTGTCTGTAGGAATTCATAATTTCAAACACTAATCCTGAATTTTGGTATTTATATAAATCTGGATTAATTTCATTAAGAGATTTACCTTGGTAATTGAAAAGTTCTTCTAATTTTTCCATAACGATATAATCTAAATTACCTATGTCTTCAATTCTTTCATTAACAAGAAAAATGTTTTTTTCATTTAGGTAAGATAATTTTACGTTTCTTTCTTTATAAGAGTACTCACTATTATAAGGTTCAGTATGTAAATCACCTTTTTTTTCTAAAACAGAAAAAAAGCCATCATTTTCTATCATATAAGAACTAAAGTTATCCACTAATGCCCCTAAATCTTTAGTTGACTTACATTTTAATTCATCTATAAATGAATTTTTACTACTATTACAAGTAGTTAAGAATAAAAGTAACAGAATTAAAAACAAAAATCTATTAATATGAAATAAATGTTGATGGTTCATGTCTAAGTGGTTGATATTTTGGTTTCATAGTATTTGCATCTACTCTACCTTTTATTGCATTATTATATAATTCTTTAGTAATCAAAGGAGAGTATATTGAAAATTTAGCATTAGGACTACTCTGACGAACCCTTCTTGCTTTATACATATCAGACCCTGATGGTTGAAAATCATGCAAAGCTGTTCCAAAGTGAGTATGAGAATGTTCTATTATAGAAAAAATACCAAAGCCACTACGGCCTGAAGAAGGATTCACACCTTCATCATTTTTGGTATATTTACTGAGAATAATTTTTTAAGTAATTAATTCCTTTATGCGTACTCACTAAGAGTTTATGCAAATCAATTGTGTGACGCACGTTAATTCTTACCAGAGGATATA
>CAVYIL010000177.1:0-4163 GCA_963768325.1 uncultured Flavobacteriaceae bacterium
GACCTCCTGGGAAGATAGTTCAATGCCAAAGTTTATTTGGAGAAGTGAAGAAGTGAAAAAATTTCCATAGATTCACTTCTTCACTTCTCCAAAATTAATGCAAATTCTTTAGACTGGATTGGACTTGGAAAAGTAATCCAAACAATGATCAAAATCAAGTGGATCAGCATCAATAATTTCAATTAGTATATCAGTTAGAGGAGTTTCCCCAACAAGTTTTCGTTTAAATCGTCCCAACAAATATTTTGTCATGAAAGCAACTAAAACTGAAAACACTATGAAATTTTGCAATCCACTAGTTTTTGAAGAATCACATTTGTCTTTAGCTGGTGAAGAATGTTCAGCTAGCGAATTAGTAAGATTCCGTAAAGCTAATAATAGAGTAACTAACATACTCTTCAACCAGTCTAGAATTGTTCGAAAAGCACTAGTTTTTATGGCTACAGAAAGTAAAATTATCAAACTCAAGTAAAGAATCATAAGCAACAAATAGTGATACCAAGTAAATTTGCGACCATACTTATTACTTAAATAATAAAATATAAGTAACGCACAACTCAGATAAGCTAAAACCATACTTATCCAAGGATGATTAGCAAACCGTTCCAATAAAATCAGGGCACATTTACCCAAAAGTTTCATTGCTCGCAACAAAATTTCACAAGCTTTCTTGACCAACAAACAGAATAGTTCAATAAGCTTATTTTTTTCTTTGTTTACATTTTTTACATTTCCAGAATTTCCAATAAAACAAATCAGCGAATATCTACTCTGATTTAATTTAAATCTCTGATTTAATCTAAATTTTCTAAAAAATTTTCTTATTCGTTTAACTCGTTTAACCATTTATTTATCCAAGTTTATTTTTGTTTAATTTTTATAAGTCTAATATTTTTATAAGTCTAATTTTGTATTTTGTAAGTATAATTCTTCCCAAGTACTTAATACTTAATTTGTTCTTTTATTCTTGTTAGAGAAAATCATAGAGCAAAAATCGAATAAGAAATAATTATATTTTAATTAGTTAACTAAACTTTAAAAAATACTTTTTATTTTATTTCTCTGAGATCAAAGAATATTTTGTTGTCAATACTTAAATACTTACAAAAATTTTTATAAACTTGAAGGCCATGGAATCCACTACTAAATTCTCACTATCAAAACTTAATTTAGTTTGAGTCATTTTTTTCCTCCTGTTTATCAGCTTTGACTAATCGGTTGTATGGAATGTAATTTAATTCCTCTTTCAGAACTTTATAAATAGTAGATCTAGCTCTATCTGTAACTTTGGCTATTTGCGTTATCGACAAATTTTTATTTTCTTTCAGGTCTCTCACTTCTTCAATTAGCTTTTTGGTAATCACTGTTTTGCGGCCTACATATTTACCAGCTTTTTTAGCCGCTTCAATCCCTTGGCGTTGACGTTCTCTACGACGCTCATGTTCAAATGTTGCAATCGCAGCCAGGTTCGTTGCAATTAACTTGTTCACTGCCATATCACTTGAATACGGTAAATCTAACGCGATAAATGTGACTGATTTTTTAAAAAGTTTATCTTGTAATTTTAAAAAATCTAAAGTATTTCGACTGCATCGATCGATTTTACCCCAAATATACACAACCTAATACTTACGGGTAAATAATCTTAAAACACGCGTTTATACTCTTATAATTAATATAGATAATATAGAGTCTCAAACCCCTTACAAATCAACATAATTCAACTTCACAAAACGTTGACTTTTACCCTTTGGACAACAAATCTTATTCTAAAGATTAAATTAGCTTATTTAATCTTTAGGATAGTATATTAATAGAGCGTAAATTAGTAAAATACTTAATAAACCTTTACAAATAAACTAATTATATGTTAAGGTTAATTACGCTTATTAAATTATAGATACAAAATAATATGAATACAGCCTTCTTTTTTTAAACACAACAAATTCCAGATTCTTCTTCTATTTTGGATGAACTTAAGAAGCGAGAACTTTTCTTTTCCTATTTTCAAGTTGACCAAAAATATTATTTGTTTTTTTATGGACAAAAATCGATTGATATAAATTTTCTTTATCAATCAGTTCAGGTAATTCAAGAATTAGATTCAAAAAAACGACAAATTCGCTCTCTCAGAGGCTTTTTTCTTTATGCTTTAGAAATTATGGAATTTGAAGACATGTCTTCAAATGGAAAAGATTTTGAAATTTTATCCACAAATCTTCAACCTTTCTTTTGGGATTTGCGCAGCAACAGTAAAAAATATTATTCGACAAAATAAAATGGTGAATTTCACGCAGGCCGAGGAGCTGAAAAATTACCAGGTACGAAAACTGTTTATTATATGCGAGCTGGGAATAAGGCTCGTTTATTTTTCAGATATTCAGAAGAAGAAAAAGGCGCAGTTGAAAAGTTAGCAGAATCTAATAAAGATAAAGAACAAGAAGTGATTGATAATTTAAAACAAAGAAAACTATAAATAATCCAATTTAATTCAAAAGAACTATCATGAGAGTAGAAAGCATTAATTTCTTAGGTCCCATTGAAGATATCGATGATATTTTTGATTATAATATGGATGTGTCCGTCAATTTAGAAAATGGTCGAAATTATGTAGTAGTTGTAGGGACTCCAAAAAATTTATTGAGATTAATGGAGAACGAAAAAAGTGATTTTCTATCTCCAGGAGATCCAATTGTAATCGTTAAAAAAATGACTAAGGAGGTTGTTGAAGAGGCAATTCAAGCTTATGCAGAAGATGATGCATATTGTTTAAAGTTTTATTCTGCTGAGTTAGATACTAAGACGTTAGACGTATTAAAAGATCGTTCTATTGCGAGAGATAAACTTTTAGATGACCTTCTTGAAAAGGGTGAATCAATTGATATCGAAAACTATGATCTTATAGATTTTAATAATTTGAAGAACAACAATTCATAGAATCTAATTATAAAATTATTTCTAAAGGAAAAGTTTATGATATTGATCGATTGACTCCTACAAATATTTCCGAGGGATTTATAGCTTATGAAACAATCTCTACTTCATTCAGTTAATTTAAAGATAACTATGGGGTTAGACTACATAAAACTGACCTTTTGAAAAGAAGTAAAACTAACTTTTTACCCGTTGTAACAGGCAATTTTCTAAATTTTAGTATACCAAAGCGTATAAAAAAACTCTCCGGTTAGTGGAGAGTTTTTTTTTTAAAAAAGGGATCAAAATTTAACTAAAATAAATGAAAAAATTTTATAATACAAAATCAACATATAGTTGTTAGAAAAAAATATTTTCATGAAAATTTTGAAATATATACTGTTTCTTTCTATTTTAAGTGGTATCTTTCTTGTAATTTATCGTCAATCGGATGCCACGGGTCTGAAGCGGTGGTGGATATCCTTTAAAGTCTAAAAAGGGTTGGTTTTTTTCTTTTCAAACTTTGAAAAAAGTACTAAAAAAACTTTCCAGGTGATGGAAAGTTTTTTAACTACTCTATTTTTTGAATCCTCTTATATAACAAGGAAAAAATGAATTTAGAGACTTTAATGAATATGCGAGTATAAGTCTTACCCCATAGGTAAGTTAAGCTAATAATAAATTATAGTCATACGGCGATTGAGCTTCATGAATATAAAAATTTATTTATTAAAATTAATATAAATGAGTTATTTAAAGGGTTAAAATTTATGACTGCACTTCTATATATTTCGTATAGCTCAGGATTAAGCGAAGCGGATAAATTGGCTATAGATAAATCAGTTTTTGAGAATCGTTTAGCTGTAAGGAAATTTGTTAGAAAAGTTCATGGTAAGGGAAAAGTAGTTGTTGTCTTTACTGCATTAGGGATAGTGATATTATTTTCTGGAATGGGAAATGCAGATGCAATGGGTCTAACACCAATCCATCAGGCTCCTATAATGAGAAGTAATAGTCGTATTGCGTATTGGGTCGACTAAGTTTGTCCCAAGCAACGTCAGACTTAATGTTCAAAAGCAAGATAAAATAACTTTTATCAAACCTAGAGAATTACCTGTCTGTATTTATATGATGGATGAGCAGTTTCTAAGAAACCCAAAGGTTAGAAAACTTATTAAAGAACTTCGAGGTGGAAGTCTAACTGAGGCAGCTGTAGGTGTAATAGTGATTATTTTTATTTGGCAAATTAT
>CAVYIL010000178.1:0-13729 GCA_963768325.1 uncultured Flavobacteriaceae bacterium
CGTTTGATTTCTACTAAACAAGATGTAGACGTTTTTTCATTTAATACAGCGGGTGGCGAGGTTAATTTTAATTTCAATCCAGATCCATATTATCCAAATTTAGATATTCAGGCAAGAATATTGAATTCTGCAGGTCAGCAAGTAGCTATATCTAATCCTGATAATAATCTAAAAGCAAGTATAACTAAAACTTTAGCCAAAGGTACTTATTATATAGAAATTGATGGAGTGGGGCAAACAAATTCATATACAGATTATGGATCAGTAGGATTGTATTCAATATCAGGATCCTATCCTTATGCAGATATAAACGAATCACCAGTAGCGAATTTTGTAGCTACAGTGCTCTGTAGTCAAGTAAATTTTGAGGATTTTTCTCTAAATGAAATTTCATCTTATTTATGGAATTTTGGGGATGGATATACATCTACAGACCAAAATCCTACTCATTCTTATGCGTATAGTGGTCAATATTCTGTAACACTAACAGTAACAAGTGACTATGGTTCTGATACCAAGGTGATTCCAGTAGATATTATAATGGCATCTTTACCAACGAGTCTTACTAAAGACATATGTTCTGGCGAATCGACTACAATCAGTTTATCCGGTAGCAATGGTTATATCTGGTATGATAATAAAGTAGCTGGTACAGTTTTAGAAACAGGAAATTCTTTTACTACCAAAACACTTACACAGAGTACCACATATTATGTATCAGGTACCACAAAACCAATTATATCCGCTAATACAGGATTACAAACCATAAACACAAGCTCAGGAAGCATACATAACGGAGGATTCTATTTAAAATTAGATACACAAGAGCCTATAATACTTAAAAAAGCAAAAGTAAAAGCTGAAGGATCGAGAGATAGAGTATTAGAATTAAGAAATGCTACAGGAGGATTAATACTTTCTAAAACCATATACATTGCTGATGGAGAGCAAACTATTGATATTAATCTAAACATACCTAAAGGCAATGATTTACAAATAGGATTTGCTGCAGGAGCTGATTTATTCAGAAATAATACAGCAGTAAATTATCCGTATACAGTTTCTAATATAGTAAGTATTAAAGGTAGTACTGCAAATACCAACAGTTACTATTATTATCTATACGATTGGCAGATATCTACATTAGGAGAGTGCGAAACAGATGAACGAGTTACAGTAGTAGTTAATGTTATCGATACCCCAGAAACCCCTATTCTTACATTAAACAACAATACTAATGAAATTAGCGTGCATAAAGATTTTTCTAATTACCAATGGTATTTTAATGATCAGCCTATTCCAGGAGCAACGAATTCTAAACTAACAGCAACTAAAACAGGATTATATACATTAGAAGTATGGGGTGATTCTAATTGTATAGTTAGATCAGAAAGTATAGCAGTTACCAAAACACTTTCGATAAATACCCAAGATGTCATAGAAAAGATTACTATTTATCCTAATCCAGTAGATAATACATTGCATATTAGTGGATTATCTAATGTAGAAAAAGTGTATAGTATAGAAATAGTAAATGCATTGGGACAAATTATACAAGAACATACTAATTCATTGAGTACCATACCTACTACAGAATTACAAGATGGATTATATTTTGTTCGGATTAATCATAAGATGAACAAACGATTTATAAAAATGTCTAGATAAGAACTTGTATCAAGTTTTGAGTTATAAGAGTTTGGGATAATACCAGTTTTCTTATAAATATACTGTAAAAGTCTTTTAGATATACTTGATGCCCTGTGATAGATTAAACTGATTGTTGTTTAGTTTGTTATAACAGGGTATCTGTTTTATTTTCCAGTAAATTCATATGGGAAATGGTGTAAAAAAATAAAATTTGTAACAGTCTCCTAAATTATTTAAGCTTTTATACAATTTAGGAGTATTTGTTATTAGTTTTTAAAATAGAAATATCCGTGTGTTGTCTGGTGTTTAAATTCAAAGTCTATCATGTGTACCTTTAAAAGTGTATGTTGTGCAATTATCGAAATCTTTAAGTCTGTATTCTTAAACCCTTGACAGTGTTACTTAAAATTGTAAATTTGCGACCAGAAAAAACCAAGTAGATGAGTTACGATTTTAATACTATAGAAGAGAAATGGCAGACCTATTGGTCTGATAATAAAACTTTTAAAGCGGATAATGACAGTAAAAAAGAAAAGTATTATGTATTAGATATGTTTCCTTATCCGTCGGGAGCAGGATTACATGTTGGTCATCCGCTTGGGTATATAGCTAGTGATATTTATGCGAGATTTAAACGACATAAAGGGTTTAATGTATTACACCCACAAGGGTATGATTCTTTTGGATTACCTGCGGAGCAGTATGCAATCCAAACGGGTCAGCATCCTGCAACTACAACTAAAGAGAACATTGCTCGCTATCGTGAGCAGTTAGATAAAATAGGGTTTTCTTTTGATTGGAGTCGTGAGGTGCGAACGAGTAACTCGGATTATTATAAATGGACTCAATGGATATTTATACAGTTATTTAATTCTTGGTATGATAATGATATTGATAAGGCTAGGGATATAAAGGATTTAGAGATGCTGTTTTCTTTATCGGGGAATACTACAATTAATGCAGTAAGTGACGAGGATGTAAATAGATTTACTGCTAATGAATGGAATGGGTTTTCGTCTAAAGAAAAACAGGAAATATTGTTAAAATATAGATTGACATATTTGGCAGAGACTGAAGTGAATTGGTGTCCAAAATTGGGTACTGTTTTGGCAAATGATGAGATTGTAAACGGAGTGTCTGAGCGAGGCGGATATACTGTAATTCGTAAAAAAATGACTCAATGGAGTATGCGTATTTCTGCTTATGCAGAACGATTACTTCAGGGGTTAGAGGGTATAGATTGGACGGCATCATTAAAAGAGTCTCAGCGTAATTGGATAGGTAAATCTGTGGGGGCAAGTGTGATTTTTAATGTTTTAGATTCAACTTCTGGATTGCAGTCCGCTAAGGATCATATAGAGGTGTTTACTACAAGACCAGATACTATTTTTGGAGTAACATTTATGACGCTTGCGCCCGAGCATGAATTGGTGTCTAAAATCACTACCGAAGCTCAAAAGAATGAGGTAGAAGCTTATATTAAGGCTACGTCTAAACGAAGTGAGCGGGAACGTATGGCAGATGTTAAAACGATTAGTGGAGTTTTTACAGGAGCATATGCTGAGCATCCTTTTACTAAAAAGCCTATTCCTATCTGGATTGGGGATTATGTATTAGCTGGTTATGGCACTGGAGCTGTGATGGCAGTTCCTTCTGGAGATCAGCGAGATTATGATTTTGCAACTCATTTTGGGATTCCTATTAAGAATATATTTAAAGGTATAGATATATCAAAAGAAGCATTTGCAGATAAAGAGAAAACCATTATAGATAACTCTGATTTCCTTAATGGACTGGATTGTAAAAAGGCTACCAAAACAGCGATTTATGAATTAGAAAAACTTGGTCAGGGTAAAGGAAAAACAAATTATAGATTGCGAGATGCTGTATTTAGTCGTCAACGGTATTGGGGAGAGCCTTTTCCTGTATATTATGTAGATGGAATGCCACAGATGATCGATACCGAACATTTACCCATAGAATTACCAGAAGTAGAAAAATATTTACCAACCGAAACAGGAGAGCCTCCGTTGGGACGTGCTAGCGTTTGGGCTTGGGACTGTGTGAATAATAAAGTTGTATCCAATGAATTAATTGATTATAGTAGTATTTTTCCTCTTGAATTAAATACGATGCCTGGGTGGGCTGGTAGTTCATGGTATCTTTTTAGATATATGGATGCTGGTAATTCTACTGAATTTGCATCAAAAGAAGCATTGGAATACTGGCAGGATGTGGATTTATATATTGGCGGAAGCGAACATGCTACGGGGCACTTATTATATTCTCGTTTTTGGACTAAATTCTTACATGATAGAGGGGATGTACCTGTTGATGAGCCGTTTAAAAAGCTGATTAATCAAGGAATGATTTTAGGAGAAAGTGCTTTTATTCTGGAAACCTATTTGGAAAATAAATCGATTGTACCGCTTTATTTTTCTAATGATCTTATAGATTTAAACGGCGTTAAAGACAATTATTTTGACCTAAAAGAAGAGTTTTATAGGGAGGAAGGTTTTTCTGTGGATGAAATAAAAGAAATTAAATATAGATATAAACGTATTGATATTTCATTTTTAAAGGGAACTTCAGATTTGGTTGATATAGAAGGTATTAAGACGGATGCTAAATTTGATTTTGAGGCTAAATCTAAGTTTGTTTTTAATCCCAAAAACGAATTCGTTTCTCTTCGTGAAGTAGAAAAAATGTCTAAGTCCAAATATAATGTGGTTAATCCTGATGGAATTTGTAAACAGTATGGAGCAGATAGTTTGCGATTATATGAGATGTTTCTTGGTCCTTTAGAGCAAGCTAAGCCATGGAACACTGCAGGAATTACGGGAGTGCATTCTTTTCTTAAAAAATTATGGAAGCTGTATCATAGAGGAGGGGCTTTTGAAGTAGCGGATATTGAACCCACGAAGGATAGTCTTAAAACGCTTCATAAAACGATAAAGAAAGTACAGGAGGATATTGAGGGTTTCTCATTTAATACATCGGTAAGTACTTTTATGATTGCAGTAAATGAATTGACTTTTCAACAATGTAATTCTAGAGCAATTTTAGAACCTTTGGTAGTGTTAATTTCGCCATATGCACCGCACATAGCAGAAGAATTATGGCAAAAATTAGGGAATAATGAATCTATTGCTACAACTCCATTTCCTGATTTTGATTCTGAATATTTGATAGAGAGCACAAAGCAATATCCTATTTCGTTTAATGGTAAAATGCGTTTTACGATGGAGTTACCGTTAGATATGACTAAAGATGAAATTGAAACAGCTGTACTTGCTCATGAGAAAACACAACAGCAATTAGAAGGGCGAATCCCTAAAAAAGTAATTATTGTGCCCGGAAAGATTGTGAATTTAGTAGGCTAATTTGATTAAAAAAGCATAGAGGGTTTATTATCTCTATGCTTTTTTAATTTTAAGGATTATTTTTTCATTCTGATTAAGAATCCAGGCTCTGTTGCAAATTTTCATTTTAGTCTATTTATTGATTTTTTGTGATTTATAATATTCTGCTTAATAGTGTTTTAAAAAGCTGAAAATTGTGTTTTTCTATCAAAAATTAAACTTTGCAACAGAGCCAGAATTCACTTCTTTATATGAGGTGTGTTTTTTAATATCTTTGTTTTTATATAACTGTTGATCCATTTTATGATATCCGATACAATATTTTCCATTCAAAATGATTCTGATTTCGAGCAAGTAGCTTTGCATGTGTTTAATTATCAGTATATTAATAATTGTACGTATCAGCGATATTGTAATCTGTTAGGTGTTTCAAGATCATCGGTAAAAGAGGTGTCAGATATTCCGTATTTACCTATTGAGCTTTTTAAAAGTCATAAAATAATAAGTTCTTCATCTACTATAAAAAAGGTTTTTTCGAGTAGTGGAACAACGGGGAGTATACCTAGTAAGCATTTTGTTACGGATTTATCTATCTATGAGAAAAGTTTTAGAAAAGGGTTTCAATATTTTTATGGAGATGTTACAGATTACACCATATTGGCTTTGCTACCTGCTTATCTAGAGAGAGAAGGGTCTTCGTTAGTTTATATGATGGATACCTTAATAAATGATAGTAATCAACCCCAAAGCGGTTTTTATTTATATGAAACAAAAAAGTTAGTTGAGATTCTGAAGGGTTTAGAGAGAGAAAATAAAAAGACACTTCTGATAGGGGTGTCATTTGCTCTATTGGATTTGGTAGAGAGTTATAAAATAAAACTAAATTCTAATTTCATTGTTATGGAAACAGGAGGGATGAAAGGGAGAAGAAAAGAATTGATAAGAGAAGAGTTACACCAAGAGCTCAAGAATGGTTTTGGGGTATCTAGTGTCCATAGTGAATACGGAATGACTGAGTTGTTGTCTCAAGCGTATTCTAAAGATAATGGAGTTTTCTTTTGTCCACCATGGATGAAAATTTTGATTAGAGATCCCGAAGATCCTTTGTCTAAATTATCTGTTAATAAAACAGGAGGTGTCAATATAATTGATTTGTCTAATATCAATTCTTGCTCGTTTATAGCGACACAAGATTTAGGAAAAGTAAATCCTGATGGAGGTTTTGAAATTATAGGTAGGTTTGATAATAGCGATATCAGAGGATGTAATTTAATGGCATTGTAACCCCCATGAAAACTAAAAAAGGTTTAGGTTGCTTATCATTTTTTTCGATTTTATTGATTTCGCTTATCGGTAGTAGTTTTATTTCCTTTTTTATTTCTATCTCTGTATTTAATGTTTTCGCTATACTGTTGTTGTTGTTTTCTTGGTTGATAGGTAAAATAGATGTTAATGCTAATCAAGTTGCTTCTTATAGGTATTTAAAATATAGTTTTATTATTCTAGGTATTTTATTCGGATTTCGTTATTCATCTTCTATAGGGATAGTAGATCAAAATTATAGTTCGGATATTTCAGAACATATTTATCGTGAAAAATATTTTGAAAAAGGAGATTCGATATTATTGCTGAGTCAAAAAAGAAAATGGATTGATAATTATGGAAATACTTTTCAGGGCAATTTTTCTGTTCGTGAAAAGGATTATGTTTCTTCTAGGAAAAGATTTTATGAGTATACGGATACTTCTGAGTTTATAGCCTGGAATAGATTGTATAATTTTTTAGCTAAGTCAGATACACCAAATTTGGATTTAATACTAAAAAAACTTTTTGAAATTAAAATAGAACATAAGTTAGATCAATTAGCTTTTGCAGATATGATTGTGTCTTTTATACAAGATATTCCGTATTCTTTTGTTTTTAACGGTGCTTGCGAATCAGCCGAAAAATATGAAGAATCGATACGTGTTATCTTAGAGAAATGTTCTGACTGTTGTATTGGTAATATACCATATGGAATTCAGAACCCAGTGGCATTTTTGGGTAATCTAAAGGGTGATTGTGATACTAGGACAGTTATCATTTATTCTATTCTTGGGTATTTTGGTTATGATGTAGCTATACTTAATAGTGAATATTATAAACATTCTATCTTGGGGTTACATGTGCCTACGAATGGAGTGTATAAGGTATATAGTGGGAAACGATATTATGTTTGGGAAACAACAAATAAATATTATACAATTGGTACTCTACCAAATACAATAAATAATATGAATCATTGGGATGTTATTTTAACTAATACTACAAATCATGAAAATTAAATTATTAACCTTGGCTTTTATAGAAATTATATTAGCAATTGTGATTTCAGTCATAATACTTTTTATTTCTTTTAGACTATTACAAAAAGTATTTTTTAAAAATGTTTCTATTCGAGAAAACAATATGGCTTTTTCCATTTTCACGGCAGGATTCATAGTGTCTACAGGGGTTATTATTAGCGAAATAATTCCTTCAATTACTAATATAATACGGTTATCTATGTCGGCAGAAAACGAAATTACTTTTTCTGAAATTATTCAGTATTCAGGATTATATTTGGGTATTGGTTTTATATTTTCAATTATAATAAACACTGCTGTGTTTTTGTTGTTTTCTGCTTTTACAAAAGGAATTAATGAATTTAAGGATATACAGCAAAACAATATAGCAACCGCAATTGTGGTTACTGCGATTCTTTTATCTATTACTTTAATAATTAAGGATAGCATTAGTTTATTGATTAGTGCGTTAGTTCCTTATCCAGAAACTACTAATTTTTTACTATAAAGATAGCATACCATTTTCCTTATAAATTTATTTTAAAAGTAAAAAGTACGGGAGCGTTTATGGATAAACACTCCCGTATTGTGAAATATTAATTGTTTAATTCTTGTGGTATAAAAATTATTCTAAAATATATGTCCAGAAATCTGCTACCACAGAGTCGCCCTGAACCATAGACCATGCTCCATTCCAAGTTCTTTTTTCAAAGGATGGACCAACTGTAATGTTATTATCATCGACGTAAATATTATGATGGTCTACATCTACCCATTTTTTTCGACTCGTGTTATATTCATAAACAATTTCTCGTCTACCATTACTTGAAGTGTCTGTAAAAGGGTAACAACTAGCATCACATTCATCTACTTCAGAGATTACTCTAAAACGTTCTCCTACTGCAGCTTTTGTTTTAAAATCGATTACCTTTCCGGGGGCAATTTCTCTTTTTCCACCGTTAAGAGGGTAGTAGTCTCTCATAGTGTGTTCTACACCATAGCCCCAGTGTATTTTTTCACCAGCAGAATACCAAGAACCTAGATCTTGGTCGTATTTTTCTACAAATATTCTTCCGAAAAGTTCTGCACCACTTGTATTATGATCTGTAGCATTATGTAAACTAACATCAGAAGGGTCTATTCTAATGTTGTCATATTTTACATATTCACAATTTCTAACAGTATAAGAAATATTCTGAAGTACATTAAATGTTCTGTTTCCATATACGTAATTCACTTTATATGAAATTGGGTATCCTGGGTTTTGGCGAGAAACATACGCTCCTTGGGCTAAGAAATTTATAACACCTTCTAAGTCATTAGCTAGTGCGGCTAAAGAAGAAGAAATACCCGATCCAGCATCTCCACCAAGTTGTTTAACTGTTACGCTTGCATTTTGAAAAATTTGTTTATAACGAGTAGATAATTCGGCATCAATTTCTCCAGCACCTTTATAAGCGAATTTTAATGCCGCTTCTACTTCTAATGCGCTTTCATTTGACTCGTATATCATAGTATATAACCTTCCGTATGTTACAGATTCTATAAAGGCAGATGGATTGGTTTGGCTGTCTGATACATCTTGATAATCTGTTACATATTGGGACAGTCTTTCTGGAGTTACAGATTCTGTAAGCCATCCTTGTGGTCCTATAATGTTTTCTTTTGCAGCAACAGAAGTGGTGAAAAAACGTTGTTTAAGCATTACAGCGTATCTTGTTTTTTCTTCATTAAAATTAACTCCTAATTGTGCGGATAGATTAACACTTGGTCCAGAATATCCCGCTTTTAGAGCAAATTGTAATTGGTGTTGATTGTGTATTCTCTCGATAGATATGTCAAAACTAGCAGGAAAACTAGTATCACTATCGTAATAGTTGTTTAATACTTCATTTAATTGATCTTGAACTTTGCCAGGTGTTGGAGCTTCGATATCTCTATATGTAGAAACGGATGTGCCAGATAGTACATTTATTCTTACTTCTATAGGATTACGACTTTCTCCGTAAATAGGAATTGAAGTAGGGGTTCCTTCTTGAATAGATCTGGAAACTAATAAATTACCAGGCCATAATAACGAGCTATTCGGGTCGAACAGGAAAAAATCAGAATCGTTTTGATCAAAAGAAACTTCTCTAGTAATACAGTTCTCTTCTTCTAGACCCCTACCAGAACTATTTTTACTATTTGTTTCATTTATAGTTAGGTTGCTAATTCCCTCAGGAGCATTATTACTAAAATATTGTTCTGTTGGTGTTAAATTAGCAGTAATTGCTTCATTTAATTTGTCTTCGTTCTGACAAGATACCAGTACTGCCAAAGTAAGACTTAAAAAGTATATGTAAGTGTATTTCATAAATAATTTTTAGTTTTTTAATAATCAGTTTGAACAAAAACATATTCCATGCTTTATAAAAAGTTTGTTTTTATAAAACCTAAATAATTTTTAAATGAATTTGGACTTCTGTTATAGATAATGATTCTACATACGAATTCCAGTAATTTACTTTAACAGCTGCTGTATTTGTCTTAAGAATCTAAGTTCATAAGGAGACTAGTATTCCTTATTCTTTAAAATATTGTCTGATTAGATTCTTAAAGTAAATATAACTCAGATAAATATCTTATCCTCTGATAGATACGTTGTGTAGGTGTTCGTCACAAAATAATTTTAACATTTTTTTAAATAGAAGTAAAAATAGTTGTGAGTGTATTTTTTATTGACAATCAGGTAGTTGCGTGTTATTGGGGAGGATAAAGAGTTGTGTGCGTAACTTTAACCGTAAATTTATAGGTATGAAGCCTTAGAAAATATTTTTAACTTTAACTTTAAAATGTTAAATACTGTGAAAATTTAACATAAATAATTAAAAAAGAGTTATTTTATATAGTTATCATTATTTAAAAATGTGTAAAACTGTCAAAGTATTAAATAGTCATCATTTTTGATTACAGGTGTTTGTTCAAATAAAATATGGTAATTGAGAACAATTCTGAATAAGAATATTATAAGAATGGCGTTATTAATATCCAAATAGAATTTAATCAACTATTCTTTATTATTTTTACCAGCAAATTATTTATTTATGAGCTCATCTTTTGAAAAGTATCAGAAACGAAGATTAATCTCCTCTTATTTTTCGGTAGTGATTAGTATCTCTCTCGTGTTATTTTTATTGGGTTTATTAGGTTTATTGGTTTTAAATACTAAGAAGGTTGCAGATCACTTTAAAGAAAAAGTAGCGGTAACTATATATTTGAAAAACACGGCGAAAGATGTAGAAATTAGTCAATTAGAAAAAAGCTTAGCG
Source organism: uncultured Flavobacteriaceae bacterium (assembly GCA_963768325.1). Lineage (GTDB taxonomy): Bacteria > Bacteroidota > Bacteroidia > Flavobacteriales > Flavobacteriaceae > Aquimarina. The sequence goes on from CAVYIL010000178.1 coordinate 10,648, forward strand.
TTATCAAAATACACAAAATCTACTGTTTTTACTTCTAAAGATGCTGCTGCTGATGCCCATAGTGAGGAAATTGGTGAAAATTTTATGGAGTATTTAGGGTATAACCCCCTTCAGAACTCTATAGATGTATTTCTAAAAGCAGATTATGTTGATGAAGCTAAAATACAGGAGATAGTATCATCTATAACTAAAAAAGATTTCGTAGATGAGGTTTTATATGATAAACCGCTTATTGCTTTATTAAATGACAATATCAAACGTATAAGTTTTTGGGTTTTATTAATTAGCAGCATTTTTACTTTTATCGCTGTATTACTAATTAATAGTTCTATCCGGTTATCGGTTTATTCTAAGAGGTTTATTATTAAAACAATGCAAATGGTAGGTGCTACAAAAAAATTTATACGTAGACCTTTTATTTGGAGAAGTGTTCGTTTAGGTATGATCGGTGCAATTGTGGCATTAATAGGAGTCGGAATTGTATTGTATTATTTAGATAAGGCATTTCCTGAATTGACTATACTGGATGATAAAGTATTATTAGGAGGGTTGTTTTTAATTGTCTTTAGCATAGGTGTATTTATCACTTGGATTAGCACTTTTTTTGCAACTCAGCGATTTCTAAACCTCAGAACGGATGAATTATATTATTAGGTTTCTTTTTGTGTTTAGGAGTTTTTGTCTCTAAACCTTTGGTTTGTATGTGCTTGTGCGAAAGTGATATGATAATATAGCTATATACTCGATGTAGAGTTAGGTTAATATGGTTTTTGTAACTATTCACCCAGTTAATTTATTTATTTTCAACGTGTTAAAAACTGTGTTTTTACTTTAGTTAGCAATTTGTAAACTTTAAAATAAAATAATGACACTAAAATCAGGGTTTTGGTTATAAATCATCAATAAAATAAAGATTTTTACGCCATATACTTAGAAATATTTGACAAAAACGGCTGAATAGTTACTGGTTTTTATAGTGAATTGAAAAAAGTTTAAACTACTTCACTAAGTATTTATATCCTTTTTATTATGAATTTACTGCAATAAAACATTCTTTTTCCCTATCTGTTTACTTCCAGATAAAAATAAATAGTAGTACTGCTATGCTTGATTTTTCTCTATCGCATATATAAAAAAAGAAGTCATTTTCTTTTACAGTAAATTCATAATAAAAAGGGTGTTAGTATAAATATAAAGTACAAAAATCGAGTTTGTTTGTCTCATAAAAACGTGGCTAATTGACTATCTTGATGGATGTTTCTAACAGTTTTTTAATATTCATTTTTATTTAAACCCATTTAAGGAGAGGGTCGTTTTTTGATATAATGAGATAAGCTAAAAATATTTTTAATCTCTTAGGGTTTAATTCCCCGATGCTTGCATCGTAATATTTATATTTGTTTATGTCAGAGAGTATCTATTTGCACAAATCTCATAATGTTTCAGTTTTGTTATATCATTTTGTTTGTCCCGCAAAATATAGGCGAATCGTTTTTGATAAAACTGTAGATAAGACATTAGTTTCAGTTTGTTTGGATATATCAAAACGTTATGAGGTTTATTTTTTAGAGATTGGAACAGACAAAGATCATGTTCATTTCTTATTACAGTCAGTACCTACAAAGAGTCCGACTTCATTAGTTAAAATGATAAAAAGTATTACAGCAAGAGAGATTTTTCAAAGACATCCAGAAGTTAAAAAGCAACTATGGGGTGGTGCTTTTTGGTCAAGTGGTTATTTTGTAAATACTGTTAGTAAGTTTGGTGATGAGAATACAATCTCAAAATATGTTAGAAATCAAGGAATAGAGAAAGATTATGATGTTTTGCATAAAGTAGAACAATTATCGCTGTTTTGAGTTAGATACCCCGTCTGCTTGCAGCGGGGTAGTTCATTTATTAAACTAAGGGTGTTTCCTGATTTTTTCGACATCTAATCGAACAACCTAATTTTTTAAAGTAATCTGCGTAAAACATAGGATTAAGGTAAGAATATTTTTTTGATGATCAGAGAAATTATTATTAATAGGTCTTGGTTTTATAATGATAAAAAAAGAAATAATAGAACTTAAATGAAAAAAATCACCTTACTAGTCTTAATACTATGTATACATAGTATTATACATTCTAAAGAAAAAACAATCAGTATTGATTCTAATAACATTACATCAAAAGAGGCTTTTCGGCAATTAAAAAAGAGTATAGCGCCAATTTCATTTTCTTTTGATACTAATATTTTTGAAATTTATAATAAGATTGACAAAAAATATGCAAAAAAAACAATAGATGAAAATTTAAAAGATTTGTTACCTTCAGATTCATTAGATGAAATTATCGCCTCTAATGTTGATACGGATAAAAAATACACTATATCAGGTTATGTAAAAGAGGAGAAGAGTGGAGAACTACTACCCGGAGTTGCTATTTATGTTTCTTCTATACAAGCGGGAGTAGTTTCTAATGGGTATGGATTTTATTCGCTATCATTACCAGAAGGTACCTATATGGTAACCTATTCTTATTTAGGGTTTACAACTTTAACTAAGGAAATAGTGTTAGATAAAGATGTAAACTTCGACGCTTTATTAACGGCTGACGTTACTAGTCTTGATGAAGTAGTTATAAAATCTGAAGAAAAAACTAGGATAAGCAAAAAGGCTCAGATGAGTTCTATATCTATTCCTATTCAACAAATACAAGATTTACCTGCATTGTTAGGAGAAAAAGATGTTTTAAAAGTTTTTCAACTTATGCCAGGAGTACACTCTGGAGCTGAAGGAAATGCAGGGCTTTATGTAAGAGGTGGTGGACCAGATCAAAATTTAATCATTCTGGATGACGCAACAGTTTATAATGCGAATCATTTATTTGGATTCTTTTCGGTTTTTAATGGAGACGCTGTAAAGAGTGTAGAAATGTATAAAGGGGCTTTCCCAGCTCGTTATGGAGGACGCTTATCTTCTGTTATTGATATGAGAATGGTAGAAGGAGATAAAAAAGAGTACCATGGTAAAGTAGGCGTGGGATTATTATCTTCTAATCTAACGGTAGAGGGACCAATTGTAAAGGATAAAAGTTCTTT
>CAVYIL010000179.1:0-7500 GCA_963768325.1 uncultured Flavobacteriaceae bacterium
AAACAAAAAGTATCAGGGTATTTTAGGTCGACAAAACATGCGCAATACTTTGCTAGAATTAGAGGGTACATTTCCACAATCAAAAAAAATAAGAAAAACGTACTTGAAAATATTCAGAAAGCATTTGAAAAAAATCCTTTCTCACCTGTTATGGGTGAATAGTTACGAATAATCACTTTTTACTTCTTTTGATTTGTCGACCTTATTACACCACCTTCGCCTTCTTATACATAAATAAACTGCTTTACCTCTTATGGGAAAGTCTTGTATTTGTTTCCTGTCATAAAAACCTTTGGACTCATATTCAAAAGACCTATCTTCTTTGGGGATTATGTTTTTCTCATCTAAATAGATATAAAAACAGTCTTGCTTAGTTTGTAAATTGCCCAATTCTTTAAAATCAACAATATCAAAATGAGTTAATAGTCCTTCTGGCAAAATTGAAGAAATTATTGAAAAATTCATTCCATTTTTTATGCAAACTTAAGGATTCTCCCCAACTTTTTTATGTGACCCTCTTTTTTACCAAAAACTAAACTTTGTAACAGAGCCTTCCTTACTATATATAAGCACCTTAAATCAAATTATTTTATTTAAAATAATTATCTTAAAGTAGTTTTTTTTTGTTTTATTATTACCTTGTTACGCAAGTTTTTACATAGTATAAAAAACATTGAAGGACAAATAATTATCACCAATTAAATTTATAAATAAATGGAAAAACAAAGAAAGATAATATGTTGTATTCTATTACTATTTTCATTAGTAATTTATTCACAAGAATCCGAAGAAGACGATGAATTATATAATGAGATAAAAGTAGAATATTTAAAAAAAGTAGAATCCGGGGATGTATCCGCTAAATTATTTAATGAATTGGCTAATTTATATTATTTTGCAGAGGATTATGTTAATGCAGAAATCTGGTATAAAAAACTATATGAATTAGAGGACAGAAATAAAAAACCTAATTACTTATTTAGATATTCTAAATCTTTAAAAGAGATAGGCAATGAGGAGTATTCTAAAGCTATATATGACGAATTTTTAATAAAGAATGAGAGTGAAAATAATAAAAATTAACAACTAATAACTTCTTTGTACATTTATGAAGAAAATAACATTAACTCTGAAACACTTCCTATTCACATAGTATTCTCTAATTAAGATTAATATACAAGTACCCTACCTTTTTTGCTCGTTCAGTAGAACCGTTTTTGATATAATCATAAGTAAGAACATAAAAATAAGTGCCTGCTGGCAATAATTTATTTTTCTGAAAACTTAACCTACCATCAGAAACTCCTTTAAAAATATTACCATTAGTATCGTAATTGGAGGTTGTAAACACTTCTACTCCCCACCTATTATAAATTATAACCTCATTATTTGGAAGGTTTTCAATACCTTTTATTTTAAAATAATCGTTAACACCATCATCATTGGGAGTCAATCCATTATAGATAATAATTTCTGACGGTAATAATGCTTCTTCTGCTACTCTAGCCAAAGTAAAAACACCATATTTATCAAGGGTTACAGTAGTTGTTATAGTTTTATTTGATGCATCTACAACTCCCCCTTCGTCCACCCAAGCTTTTTTAGTTTCATCCCATCTAGCGATATGAATTGCAGTTTCTGGGCTAACTACAATGGCAGCAGGTGTAGTTGTGTTTTCATCCCAACTTAAGGTAATAAATACCTTACTACTTCCTAAATCTCTTGTTAAGGTCCAATATTCTTGATTGTTTATTATCTTAAATATTTGCTGAGAACTATCTAATGGATAAAATAGCGTAGGGTCTTCTAAAAAGTAGTTCCCCGAAAATGCATCGCTAACGTAATCTGGAGAGGAAATTTCTGCTTTTCTGTAAAAACCGCCATCTCCAATAGGAAAAGTAAACGCATTTTTTCCTATCTTTTTTACACGTCCATTAACATAACTATTATCGCTAGTCGAAAATTGATCGCCATTATGTTCAAAAGTAAAAGAACCTCCAAAGTTTTTATTATCCACTATTCCATTTTTGAAATCACTAGAATTAGCAACACTTATTTCCCCAGAAAGCTCAAAAGGTGGTTGTCCAGAATTATTGTCAAATAAAGTGTCATAAAAAAAACTTACCGAAGATCCTGTGATAGTTTGTGTGGTATCCCCGATATATCGGGTTAGTCCATTATTATCATAATGATTAACTGTCCCATCATTATTCCAGTGACTATACACATAAACATCACCATTATTAATAAAAGAACCTGTTGCCTCATTATTAAAGGAATCTACTATACTTAATACAGCACCTTTACTCACTAATATTTCTCCAATGTTAGTGGTTTGTGCGTAACTGATCTCGGTACAACTGCATGATATACCTATAAATAACAGAGGTAGTATATTTGCTTTCATATTTGTTATTTAGTATAAAAAAGATAGAATATTATGTCTATGTTAACGCTATCTTTCTTATGAATTTACAGAAAAAAGAATATTCTATTACAGTAAATTCATAATAAAAATGGTATAAGAATCAATAATTATAGGGCGTATATTTAACAATAATAAACACTATTTTATTTTTGATTTAACTCAAAAAAGACTTCTAATTTATCCATACGTGTTTTAAGATCATCTATCTCTACGCCTTTAGCTCTTAAAAGAGATTGTTGCTGTTTCAACAGTTTTTGTTGCTCGATTATATATAAAAATAATTCTTCTACTTTTTCTAGATTAATCTCTATTGCACGGTTAACAAGTACCCCCCCTTTTTCTTTAATATCGTTAGCAGATGGTACTCCTGGTAAATGTTTATGTTGTTTAACAAAATCCTCAACATCTTCTAAACCAAGCATATTATACTTAGGATTAAGCTTTGAAACCCCGTCAAAATATTTTTCAAAAACATAATCAGGTGTAATGGTTCCAGATGCTAGGATATTGCCATTAACGTGCAATACCTCAGTAGGATTAGCAATATTTATACCTACATACCCATTGCTTTTGATCCTAATCCTTTCTATATATAATCCTCCTAAAGAATTATTAATAACAAACTCTTCATCTGCAGGTCCCCCTACCCCTATCCGTCTACTGCCAATACCCCAAGCAGCACCTCCAAATCCGTTATAAAAACCTATGTATGCTTTATTTCCAATTGCTACGGGAGACATATTCCTAAATCTAGCAATTGTAGCTTCTCCACTACCCGGCTGAGAGTCAAAAACCCCAGAGTAATTAATACCAGTTGTTACCACATGTAATGGAGAGATAGGGTTATTTGTACCTATTCCTATATTACCCATTGCATACATGTTTTCTGTATTAAGAGTGGCTGAAGTATTGTCATCAGTACCAAACCAAGGTTTTTGTAGAGCTTGTTTATCAATGTAAGAACCTCCATCAGAACCTGTAGTTAGTAAGTTACCCGATTGGGTACTGGTAACATCAGAATTGTAGACAACCCCATTTTCGCTAGTATAAGTAATAACCCCTGTACTATTATTTTGAACAGATGTAGTGGCTGTCTCATTCGCTTTGATGTCAGCTTGTTTAATAAAAGATCCACCATCTGTACCAGTTGTTAATATATTACCCGGGTCAGAACTAGTTGTATTAGCTGTAGAAAGAGTTCCATTTTCGCTAACATAAGTAGAAATTCCGTTACTATTATTTTGAACAAAAGTAGTTACAGTTTCATTACTTTTGATAGTTGCCTGATTCATAAAAGACCCTCCATCTGTACCTGAAGTTATTAAATTACCTATATTAGCACTAGTAACATCCGTGTTAACCACAGTTCCGTTTTCGCTTGTATAGGTTATAATGCCTGTATTATCATTTTGAACTAAAGAAGTTATCGTTTCATTAGCTTTTATAACTGCTTTATTAATAAAAGCCCCACCATCTGTTCCTGTTATTAATAAATTTCCTGCATTGCCGCTAGTTGTATTAGATGTGGTTACAGAATTATCTTCGCTAGTATATGAAACTACGCCAGTAGTAGTATTCTGAACATAAGAAGTAAGTGTTTCGTTATTTTTTATAGCATTTTTACCTAAATAAGATCCGCCATCTGTCCCATTAATAAGTAAATTACCCGAATCATTACTAGTTATATCGGCTGCGGTAATTGTTCCATTTTCACTAATATAAGTTGCTATACCAGTTGTGTTATCCTGACTGAAGGTTGTTACCGATTCATTTAATTGTATTGCTAATTGATCTATATAAGAGCCTCCATCTGTACCTGTAGATAGTATATTACCGATGCTTTTACTTGTTATATCAGCAGTAGTAATTGTTCCGCTTTCACTAGTATAAGTTGTAATACCTGTTGCATCATCTTGAGTAAAGGTTGTGATAGTTTCATTTGATTGTATTGCCGATTGATCTAGATAAGAACCTCCATCTGTACCTGTAAGGAGTATATTACCAAGATTTTTACTCGTTATATCAGCAGTAGTAATTGTTCCGTTTTCACTAACATAAGTTGTTATACCTGTTGCATCATCTTGAGTAAAAGTGGTAATAGTTTCATTAGTTGGTATAGTGGTTTGGTCTAGGTAAGCTAACCCATCAGACCCAACTGTTATAGTGTTATTAGTATCAGAACTTACTACATTTTGTTTCTCCCAAGTTGCTCCATTATATGTATATATAATTCCTGTATTATTATCCACATATATATCCCCAGAATTAGGGTTTACTGGGTTGGTGAGTGTGGGTGAACCATCACCTGAGCTTATTGCTGATATAGATTCTAATAGTGATTTGTCTAAATATGCTAACCCGTCTGATCCATTTATTAAAGCATTATCAGGATCAGCACTTATTCCTGTTTGTGGTTTCCAGATATCACCATTAAAGGTATATACATCTCCATTAGTTTCATCTATATAAATGTCACCTGCTTCTGGATTAATTGGGTTTGTTTCTGCTGGCGAACCAGCTCCTGTACTAAGCCCAGTATTTGAATCTATAAAAGTGGTGTCACCATCGCTAATTATTTTTTGCCACACAGAACCATTCCAGTAATAAAAACCTGGAACAACATCTTCTTTTGTTGCTGTATTATACACGATAAGACTCTCCACATTACCGTTTGTTATAGTCGTAGTGTCGGATGAATTTATCAAAGCTATTCTTGGAATCAACATTCCCTTATTAGTTGCTGTAACATCTAATTGCGCCGAATTGCTAGGGGTTGTTGTTCCAACTCCTACTTGCCCTGCCATTATGCCTAATCCTAAAAAACACAAAAGGGTAACTAGCTTTTTCATAACAAATTAAATGATTAATAATTCTAAAAATAAATTATAGTTAAAATCAGTATCCAATAGCTGACTTATTTTTATGTTTGATATGACAGATATGTGTTATGGAGTCGTTGAAGTGGTCTAAAATTTTTTATATTTTATGAATTCATAAAACACAATGGTTTGATTATAAAATCTACATTAGCATATTACAATGGGGTGGTAAAAATAAACTTCTTTATTCTATTAATGATTTTTCAACCTTTCATACATTAACAGTTATATTACAGTGAAAAACAAAAAACTTTCTTTAAAATTGAGTTTAAAAAATAGAAATATTCAACAAGACACATTGCTTAAGATTATTTTATGTGATTTTAACAAATATAACAAAAATAATCACATAAAACACATTTTTTGTACGGTAAACAAGTATTTATAAAGTTTAGTGATATTATTAAAACGCAAGACCCTATTACAAAACATTGCATTTTAGATATACCTTACAGGAAAAATAGACTTAAAAATTTCAAAAGGATTACTTTTTGAAAGTACTGTAAAAAGAAAATGACTTATTTTTTTATATATGCGATAGAGAAAAATCAAGCATAGCAGTGCTACGGTTTATTTTTATCTGGAAACAGATAGGAAAAAAGAATATTTTATCACGGTAAATTCATAAGAAAAATGGTATCACTTAGCAATTAAACTGAACCTTTAACATAATAAAAAATGCAATGATTATATTAACAAGAAATCTTTCTTATGTTTGAGAAAAAAGAGATATTTGAAAAAGGATTTAGAAACTAAAAGAGAGAGATGCCACAGGGTCAAATCCACCTAAATAAGAAGTGGTATTACTACTATAATAAAATGACATATACCACAAAATTATGGAGTAGATTAACCTTAAATAATGTTTGCGACAAAGTCACTAGTTTAAACAAATGGAAATTTGTTTTTTCTTTCAGACATTAATAAATAAATTTGTTACGTATTTAGCAATATTTTTATACTTAAAAAGCTTACAAATTTTGAATCAAATATTTTTTAAAAAGAAGAAATACCGTTTTTAAAAAAAGTTTAAACCACTTCAGTGTGATATGATTAAAATTTCAAACGCCAATAGAATAATTTATTGAGATATTTTTTGTAATAATTATGAGTATTCATAGAGAACCTGTTTAAACTTTTAAGATAAACACCTGATAATTAATTAGTTACTGTTTTAGTTGAGATTTGCAAGTAACTAGTTATTAGTTAATTACAAAAAAGTTTAAACGAGTTCAGATTAAATGTTTTAACCAAACTAATGACAAATAAAAAATTAAACCCGAACACCTCCTTAACCCATTTTGGATTAGAAATACTTTTATGTTGAAGCCGATTTTAATATCAGAACTAACAAAGAAATTTTTCTACAAACAAAACCTATTAATACTATTTTACCGCCACTGACTAACTCTAAATCACATCAATAAAACCAAGTTTATTTAAATTATCAATTACAGAAAAACATAATATCTATAAGCTATCTAACACAACAAATTAAATCTACATACTAAGAATAATTAAAAAAATCAATAAAATGAATGAAGATCATCCACAGCGCGTATTTAAATCAGAAGAACAGCAACTACTTGAAGAGATTCTGTTACATCGAAGAGATGTGCGTGGAAATCGTTTTTTAAACAAAGAAATTCCGGAAGATTTAATCAATACTATAATTCAAGCAGGACTAGCTGCGCCCTCTGTAGGATTTTCTCAACCTTGGGAATTCGTATTGATCAAAGATTTGGAAACCAAATTAGAAGTAAAAGCTACTTTTTCTGAGGAAACACAAAAAGCAGTTGAACAATTTACAGACCATAAACAAAAAGAATATGTAAGACTTAAACTAGAAGGGATTATTGAATCACCATTAAATATGGCTGTATTTTACAAACCCAAAGAGGGTCCTGTACTAGGACAAACAAGCATGCCTGATATGGGCAAATATAGTGTGGTATGTGCTATTCAAAACATGTGGCTTATGGCTCGTTCACTAAATATAGGAATGGGCTGGGTGAGTATATTAAACCCTGAAAAGGTCAAGAATGTTTTGAATGCACCTAAGAATAATAAACTGATAGGGTATCTTTGTTTTGGGTATACCGATATGTTCTATGATAAACCAGAACTAGAGATCAAAAAATGGGAACGTAAAAAATCACAAAACGAAGTAGTTATTCAGGAAAAATATAAAGA
>CAVYIL010000180.1:0-18040 GCA_963768325.1 uncultured Flavobacteriaceae bacterium
CCAATTTAATTTATCTTTAGACCCTGAATTAGCCAGAGAATATCATGATGAAACCTTACCCGCTGAAGGTGCTAAAATAGCACACTTTTGCAGTATGTGTGGTCCAAAATTTTGTTCTATGAAAATATCACAAGAAGTTCGTGATTACGCAGAACAAAAAGAGTTAGATGATAAAAAAGCTTTGGAAAAAGGAATGCACGAAAAAGCAGAAGAGTTTAAAAAAAATGGTAACGAGGTGTATTTCTAACAATTTGAATTTTAAATAATAACTTATCGTTTAGCAGTACTGTTTATAAAGTTTATTACTCAGTCCGATCAAACTCGTATTAACAATGAAAATTAAATAGAATAAAATATGCTAATCGTACTAACATCAGAACAAAAGTTAGAGAATGAAGCTTACCAGATTAATCAATTGTTTCATAATGGTTTAGAAATACTCCATTTACGTAAACCAACATTTTATGAAGAAGGTTATTGTCAATTGCTAAATAAGATAGACAATCAATTTCATAACCGAATAATACTACATGAATATCATAATTTATGTGATAAATTTAATTTAAGAGGAATACATATACAAGAGCAGTCACGAATCGATTTAGGAAAAAAACTAGTATCGTATACTAACGAATATAAATCAAAAAAGTTAAATGTTAGTAGCTCGTTTCATTCGATATCAGATATAGTAAACTGTCCTATTAAGTTTGATTATGTATTATTAAGTCCCGTATTTAGCTCCATATCAAAATCTGGATATGAAGGTAAACAATTTGATGTATCAGAATTAGAAGAATATGTTATCGGAATGGGCGGAATAAAAGAAGAAACACTTCAGTCTACATTTGATTTGGGGTTTAAAGGAGTAGGTGTCTTAGGTGGGATATGGAACTCTGAAAGTTCTATTCTTAGTTTTATTTCTATAAAGTCAAAATTATTAGAAATCAAAACCCATATGTATAATGAAGATCAGACCTAAAGTAATCACTATTGCAGGGTTAGATCCATCTGGGGGAGCAGGCATATTGGCAGATATCAAAACCTTTGAAACTCTAAAATGCTATGGTTTAGCGGTGTGTACAGCTAACACAACCCAGAGTGATATAACCTTCGAGAATTGTCATTGGGTAGATGTTGAGGTAATTAAAGATCAAATACAAATATTGTTTGAACGTTTTGAAATAAATTTTGTAAAAATTGGAATAGTCCAAAATTGGAGTATCCTAAATCAGATTATTGATTTTTTACTATTAAAAAATAAAGCAATAAAGATTATTTTAGACCCTATATTAAAATCTAGTTCCGCATTCGAATTTCATAATTCCAACACTTGGAACATAGGTATTAATTCAGACTTCGATGATGTTCTCGATAAAATACACTTAATAACTCCTAACTATCACGAGGTAGAAAAGTTGTTTTTTGATAAAAGTATTCAAGATACCATAGACTATATTAGAAGCAAAACTAATCTTTTGCTTAAAGGGGGGCATAATAAAAATGCAATCGGAAAAGATGAACTTTATAGTAAAGGTGGAGAAAAATATATACTAAATCCCAAAGGGCATAATATATCCCAAAAACATGGAAGTGGATGCGTATTATCTTCGGCAATTTTAAGTTATCAGGCTCTCGGTTTTTCTTTGTTGAAATCATGTTATAGAGGAAAAAGATATACAGAAAAATTCCTAAGCTCTAATAATAGTTTATTAGGATATCACAAGTAGTTATTACTTTAAAAAGACAAAATAATATAACTTCAAAATAGTGAATAAAGTAAGAATTCTGCAAATAGGAAAACTAATAATTAGTTAGTACATTTCGAGCCTACAAGTTAGAATATTTAATTTGTGATTTTGCCATGAAGAGACATCAAATTATATTAGATAGATTAGATAAAGAAAAATACGTTGAGGTATTAGATCTAAGTAAAGCGCTTGACATATCTGCGGTTACTATTAGAAAAGATTTAAAATTATTAGAGAATAAAGGACTGCTATTTAGAACTCATGGAGGAGCATCATTAAAGAATCCTTATATAAATGATAGATCCGTTATCGAAAAGGAGAAGATTTCTGTTGAAGAAAAAAGTGGAATAGCACAAACTGCGTCAAATTTGATTTTAGAAAATGATTCTATAATTATAGCATCAGGAACAACCGTTCAAGCTTTAGCAAGATCGATTAAACCAGTAGGAAAATTAATGGTAGTTACTCCTTCACTTAATGTAGTGTCAGAACTTCTTAAATATAAAAATGTAGATTTATTGTTGCTAGGAGGGTATGTTAGGCAAAGTTCTTCCTCAGTTATAGGGAATCATGCAGCACATATATTAGAGAACATCTCTTGTAGTAAACTGTTTTTAGGAGTAGATGGAATAGATTTAGATTATGGATTAACTACTTCTAATCTAGAAGAAGCCCAGTTAAATAGAAAAATGTTGTCTGCAACACAAAAAACTATTGTATTGACGGATTCTTCTAAATTTGGAAAGAAAAGTTTTGCTAAAATATGTGGATTAGATGAAATTGATGAAATCATAACAGATAAAGGTGTTTCTTCCTCGATTATTGATAAACTGGAAGAAAAAGGAATCATCGTAAATGTTGTTTAAACCCTTATTGTTTATTAAGACATAAGGGTTTAAAATAGCTGTTCAAACAATTCTATAAAAATATATTGAGTGATATCAAAAGGATTATACTTTTACTACTTTCCATTTTCCTTTTCTAAATAATACAATACCAATAGTTGCAATAAGAATTTCTGCAAGAATAATAGCTGAAAACACACCTTTTACACCCCAGTTAAGTGTCAAAGCAGTAACATAAGCAAAAGGAATTTGAATCACCCAGAAGCAGAAAAAATTTATAAGAGTAGGTGTTCTGGTATCCCCTGCACCATTAAAAGCTTGAATAATAACCATTCCATATGCATAGAAAACATAACTTGAAGCTAGAAATCGTAAACACATGGAGCCGTATTCAATAATCAAAGGTTCAGTACTGAATATCCGAATAATTGTTTCAGCGAATACTAAATAAAATACAGAAACGACTAACATAAAATATGCATTATATTTTCCCGTTAACCAAACAGATTGCTCTGCTCGTTTAGGTCTATTGGCTCCTAAATTTTGACCCACTAAGGTTGCGGCAGCATTGCTCATTCCCCATGAGGGCATTAATGTAAACATCAAAACTCGGATAGCTATGGTGTATCCAGCCAATACTTCGCTCCCAAATTCAGCCATTATACGCATTAAAAAAACCCAGCTAGATGTGCCAATAATAAATTGACCAATACCTCCAAGAGATACTCTTATCAGATTTATCATAATACCTGTATTAAAAATAATATCTTTAAAAGCTATTTTAATTTTACTCCAACCATATAAAAGAATAAATAATTGTAAAACTACTGCACTTCCACGACCAATAGTAGTTGCAATAGCTGCTCCCTGTAGTCCAAAAGCTTTAATTGGTCCAAAACCAAAAATAAATATTGGGTCTAGGATAATATTTAGTAGATTAGAGAATATTAATACTTTCATAGCTACTGAGGCATCTCCAGCTCCACGAAATATAGCATTGATTAAAAATAATAATAGTATAGTAACATTACCACCTAATAATATCTGTGTATAGGTATAGCCATTAGCTACAACATCAGAATCTGCTCCCATAAAAGTTAGTATTTCTTTAGGATATATAACTCCTATAATACTAATTAGTATTGAGATGACAATCCCTAAGATGATAGATTGTACTGCTGTCTGAGAAGCTTTATTAATGTTTTTTTCACCAACCCTTCTGGCTATTATAGCAGTTACACTCATGCTTAGACCAATTGCAACAGCATAAATTAGGGTTAAAACAGATTCTGTTAACCCTACAGTAGCAATAGCACCTGCTCCTAAACTAGAAACATAATAAGCGTCTACTAAGAAAAAGACAGATTCCATCATCATTTCAAGAACCATAGGGACAGACAGCATAAAAATCGCTTTGCGAATACTTCCTGAGGTGAATTCCTGAATATTACTAGATATTGCAGTTTTAAAAAAAGAAAATAATTGTTTTATTGAGAGTTTATTATGAGACATTGATAATAAAAAATTATGTGTTTAAATAATTGAAATGACGAAACGAACTACAGAAAAGACATTTCCTAGTTGCTTATATTCGAGAGCCCTATTCTAGAAAAGAATAGATGTAGATAATTTTTTATAACTTCATAATGATGCAAAGCTATGTTTTATAAGACTAAAAAACAATTATCATTGTTTTTATCTTGTTTAACATCATCAAAAATAATTCTTAATTACACCATCTTTAATCGACAGTATAATCTCATTTTTAATAATGGTTTTACCATATCATTAAGCCAACAAAACTTCAATACCAGTTTAACACATTAAAAAGTTGTGATATTTACATATAATTTCGTACCTTTATCATCCCAAAATGACTGTGTATGGAAAAGACTTACTTATTTATTGTGCTCGTTTTTGTTTTTTGCTTATCTTTTTATGACATTCAAGCTCAAGCTAATACAGCCCAAGAAACCTCAGAAAATCCTCAAGAAATAAAAGGATTTAACATATACCCTAACCCTGTTACGTTAGGAGATAAACTTTTTATAACATCTAATTTAGGACTTACTAAAACCGTTACTATTTATAACGTTTTAGGAAAAAAAGTTCTGTTTAAAGTTATGGTAGGTAAAGAACTTGACATTTCCTCTCTAAACTCTGGAGTATATATCATCCGAGTAAAAGAAAGACGAGTAAAAGAAAGAGAAGGTAATTTGACAACAAAACTTGTTATAAATTAGAAGAACACAATTTATTCTCTGTTATAAACAGAACTATTACGAACTTTAACTCGACATGCTTTTTATGACCTCAAAAAGCACCACTTGTTCGCCTATAATTAAAAACACTAGTACCAAATTAGATGGATCATACCCCGAGTTGTCATATTTCATGTGACATCAGAAAGCTAGACTCTAAACAATAAGGCTGTTTTTTCTCTCAATCACTTCTAAAATACCGCTCTTTTCCCCCCAACACACAACTACCAGATTAATGTTTTTACTTTAACAAAATTTCATTCAATCATTAACACAAATAACACTATGTATCAAAATCACACCTCCTAAATTCTTAAACATTAAAGGCTGCATTCCCAATATCAACTTGTACATACAATCTAAAACTACAGCAAATTCACAAAGTCAAAAACTCGTGAAATCTCCCACTCTCTTATACTACTACATGATGTTAATTTTCAGTTATTTAAGTTAAAATTACAATTATTAATATCCCTTAAGACCTAAGTACATGACAAAAACCGAATTAGGTTTATATTAATTTAATTTACAAGGTTTAACAATATAGAAGAGATGTAATCTAATCCATATTTGAAAATGCTTTTGGACATTCTACCATGCTTTTAAATTTTGATAGAACAGATTTCGTGTAAATATATTCCAACCTTATAACACCACACAAAAGCCAACATAATCCTTTAATATAAAACATCTTTGCAATATACCTCTGTACTATCTTTAGAAACCCATAAAAATCTCATATTTCTACCTTCTTCAATATCGTAATCATAAACAAAGATAGAATCCCCAATTGATTTAGGTCTCCACCATTGACCCACTTCTCCATAATCATTACTATCGCTTATTTCTGAGGCTTTAGCTTTAGACTGGTTATAATTAAATTCGGATAATATCCTAGCACATTCTTCAGGACAAGTTTTAAAATGAAGCCATATGGCTTCTTCAACTAAAGGAATCCTTTGGTCTCTATGGTTTATAACCTTTAGACATGGACTTTGCGGACGTAACTATTCACCCAGTTAATTTATTTATTTTCAACGTGTTAAAAACTGTGTTTTTACTTTAGTTAGCAATTTGTAAACTTTAAAATAAAATAATGACACTAAAATCAGGGTTTTGGTTATAAATCATCAATAAAATAAAGATTTTTACGCCATATACTTAGAAATATTTGACAAAAACGGCTGAATAGTTACTTGCGGACTACCAAATAGTGCTGTATAGATTTCTTCCCCTGTTCTTGGTTTAAACACATTTGATATAAAATTATAGGATTTAGAAATTAAAGTGTACCCTGTAAAAAAACCGATTAGAATGGAGCTGAATAGAGTAAAAAAACTTATTACAATTAGTTTTCGATTTCCTTTAATCCATCCAATTATAAGTACGGATAAAAACCCAATGAAGAGCAGACCTGTTACTACGCCATATATAACAATTTCTTTCATTCTTTTAATATTGTATATACCAGTTGAAAAATGTACCACTGAAAAGCCAAAATTAAACTTTATTTATTATTAATTACCTTAAATCCGCAAGACTAATTACAAAAAACTAAGTCAAAAACAGTAAGAGAAAGACTTCCCTTACTGTTTTGACATTATAAAAATATCACGTATTTTTAAGATATCCACAAATTAAACAACCGTGAATATTTTTATGAAAGTAATAAAAAGTAACAAAACAATCACCCCTTTTGCAGGAATATCTTTTGTAAACGAGTCTTTCAAAGCATCAGGTATTGCAGACCTTATTGACTCAACCTTGGGCAACCGTGTAAAAACCATTGGTTATCAGTATAGTGATATCTTCAAAAGTTTAACCAGTGTGTTTATGAGTGGAGGCGATGCCATAGAGGATTTGAACACAAGTTTTGGAAAACACCTAAAAGACATTCCTCACAACAATGTTCCTAGTCCTACAACAGTAATCCGTGGTGTAAAAGAACTCACTGTTTATTTCAACCGAAAAGTATACCAGTCTTTCAATCCAAAAGTATACCATTATAATTAAATAAAAAAGTTTCTTTGTGTCACATGTATTTCTTGGGGATTATGCAAAAGAAAAAACTATGCTAGTGATTTTAGGCTTGTTGAACTGGAAACAATGCCCGTAAACACTGGGTTAATTTGATTTATTGAAAACTATTTAAAATTCATTTTCACTTTAAAGAAAACTTATTTTCTATTATGTAAAATTTTCTCCCCAACTTTTTTATGTGAGCCCTTTTAACTCCAAGATAAAGTTGTTTAGAACAAACCTAAGAGGGGTAGTTGATGTGAAGTTTTTTCTCTTTAGAATGGAAAAACTTTTTGCCTAATCCCAGAATATTTATGTGAGCCATTTAAAGCTATGAAATCTAGTGGTTTTGATATTAAAAATACACATTTGCAAGATATAGAACGTATTGAAAAATTAGTATTACTGGTTATGTTGGCTTTTGTGTGGTGTTATAAGGTTGGAATATATTTACACGAAATCTGTTCTATCAAAATTAAAAAGCATGGTAGAATGTCCAAAAGTATTTTCAAATATGGATTAGATTACATTTCTTCCGCATTGTTAAACCTTATAAATCAAAACAATATAAACCTGATTCGATTTTTGTCATGTACTTAGCAAAATGAGTTAATAGTCCTTCTGGCAAAATTGAAGAAATTATTGAAAAATTCATTCCATTTTTTATGCAAACTTAAGGATTCTCCCCAACTTTTTATGTGACCCGTTTTTATGTGACCCGAAATAATCATTCCAAGAAAAAAGAGATACCTACAACATATATAATTAACTAAAAAACAGTTGTTTAATGGTGATCAAATTATATTCTAACAAATAAAAAGTGTAGACAACACATCAATTATTGTAGAAATAATGCACGTTTAAAAAACAATATTCATTATCTAAATAAATGTTCTATAACATCCTCTATTTTGGATACTAACTGAATATTAATTAGTTTATTTTTTGAAGATATTTTACTAAACTTAGATATAAATATGGTTGAGAACCCTAACTTTTCAGCCTCTAATATTCGCTGTTCAACCCTAGTAACAGACCTTATTTCTCCAGCTAAACCTACCTCTGCAGCAAAGCAATAGTTCATTGGTATGAATATATCCTCACTAGAAGAAAGTATTGCGGCAACCACTGCTAAATCTATAGCAGGATCATCTACAGATATTCCACCCGTTACATTTAAAAAAACATCTTTAGCTCCTAATCTAAACCCTGCCCTTTTTTCTAATACGGCAAGAATCATATTTAGCCGCTTTAAATTATATCCCGTTGCACTTCGCTGAGGAGTACCATAAACAGCCGTACTAACCAGTGCTTGAATCTCGATCATTAAAGGTCTAACACCTTCTAGAATTGAGGCAATAGCAGTTCCGCTAAGATCCTCTTCTTTTTTAGAGATTAAAATCTCACTAGGATTTACAACCTCTCTTAATCCACTACCTTGCATTTCATAGATACCAATTTCTGAAGTAGATCCAAATCGATTTTTTGAGGCTCTTAGTATTCTATACACATGGTTTCGATCTCCTTCGAATTGTAGTACAGTATCTACCATATGTTCCAAAATTTTTGGTCCTGCTATATTACCATCTTTAGTAATATGACCAATAAGAATAACCGGAGTAGCTGTCTCTTTTGCAAATTTGATTAACTCGGTAGTACATTCTCTTATTTGAGAAATACTGCCAGAACTACTTTCTATATAATCACTATGAAGGGTTTGAATCGAATCTATAATTACAATATCAGGTTTTGTAGTTTCAATTTGTCTAAAAATATTTTGCGTCTTGGTTTCCGTTAAAATTAAACAATTATCTGTTTTAGAAACTATTCTCTCAGCACGCATTTTAATTTGCTTTTGGCTTTCTTCACCAGAAACATATAAAGTTTTATAAGGCAATTTAAGGCTAATCTGAAGTAAAAGTGTACTCTTGCCGATTCCTGGTTTCCCCCCCAATAAAGTTAGTGATCCTGGGACTAATCCACCACCGAGAACTCGATTTAGTTCGGTGTCATCCGTATCATACCTAACTTCTTGACTAGTATCTATTTCAGAAACTCTAAGTGGCTTAGATACACGATTAGAGTTTGATGACAAAATAGCACTTTTCCAACCCTTTTTTTCTTCTTTTTGAATCATTTCTTCTGCTATAGTATTCCACTCTTTACAAGAAGTACACTGTCCTTGCCATTTAGCATATTGCGAGCCACAATTTTGACAAAAAAAAAGGGTTTTGGTTTTGATCATAACTTATTAGTATTTCGAAAGTAAAAATACAATTCTTTTGATTTAAAATTTAAACAACTTTCCAAACAAAAAAAGACCCTGAAAATAGGGTCTTTTTTTGTTTGGAAAGTTGACGTTAATAGCCAAAATCTTCTTTTATTTTAGTCACTTTGTCTAACATATAATCTTTGGTTAAAAAAGCTACTTCTGACATCTGAAACCCTCTTTCGTAAGATCTCATTGCTTTTTTTGGCTCCCCTGTTTGTTCATAAAACATACCTAAATAATAATGACCCAACATATTGTCAGGATATTCTTTTAAAGCAAGTTTTCCTAATGGCTCTAATTCATCCCAATTTTTATTTTTTTCGATCGATGTAGAAATAGCAATAAAATCATTTACCCTAATCTTTCTTTTAATTCCGTATAGTTGCTCAGTATTTTTATAACTATCTACTAAGTATTGATATGGGGAGGTATCTAGACTTAATATTACCTCTTTATACGTTTTTTTGCTTATCGGTCTATATATCTCGAAAATAACTTCTAGAGCCCTAGGTATAGCTTTCCCTACTAAAGTATAGTGTGTAGATTCTTCGAAATTATCAAAAAAGTAATTTAAATTAGGGTTTTCAATAACAGACAATTTTTCATCAAGAGCTATTATACTCTTGTTGTTTTTATCTGTATCATTAAAACCAGTAGCTAAATAAAACCAAGTATTAGGAGGAGCAGAAGTTAAAGCACTAGTAAGACGATCCTCCATATTAGGAGCAAGTTCCGGGCTTAAATTGATATATGCATGAAAAAGAGGTTTTTCTTTTAGTAAAAAATAATTTATAAAATTAGCGGTATAATTATGTCCTATAATAGTCTTTAACTGGGCAGTACGAAATTTTTTATCTAAAAAAGGTATAAGTTCTTGACCTATAAATTCAAAAAACTCTGCCCCTTTATCATCTGGCAAATATTCTGCTAAATCATACCTACAATCATCTGTTCTGGTTTTTTTTTGATTTATTCCAACCACAATCGATTCTGGCATATCATCCCAGTAAGAAAAATAATCAACATTTCCCACGACGGGTTCAAACAAGTAATCCCCGTCAAGAACAATTATCAAAGGATATGTTTTATCCTCATTATTTTTATAGTTACGAGGAAGTTGTATTTTTAATTCCCTGCTTTGGTCTAGTTTAATAGACTTAAATGTCTCATAAATTACTTGACTATATCCTGATACACTAAGGATTAATGCAATTATAAAAAGTATACTTTTTTTCATAAGTTCAATTATATTTTGGTTAAGCAAACAACAATATATAAATTAATTTCCTTTGTTTAAAATAGGTAGAAACATAAAGGATAACGCGCCAATAATAACATTTATTGCAGTTTGTGACCCCCATAATATCCAACCAAATGCATTTCCAGCAGGTTCAGCAATGTCAAAAAGCAATAAAACAGAAGCTATTGCAAGAGGAAAAGCCCCTATTCCACCATTGGTAGAAGCCATTGCCAACGATCCAACAACAAAAGTAACTAATATTGGACCTATTGATAACTCGGCTGTTTCTGGAACCGTAAATTTAACTACATAAAACATAGCTACATAGAGAAACCATATCATAAAAGTATGAAAAATGAAATACCCTCTTTGTTTAATTTTATAAATACTTTTTATTCCGTCTAATATACCTGCCCCAAATTCAAAAACTTTAATAACAAAACAGTTTTTAGAGGTTTTTAAAACCTTAAGAATGCTTACACTAATTATAAACAATACAAACAAGACTCCTAAAGTGATAAATGGACTTGCTACTTTACTTCCTAAATAAGATATTAAATCTCTAGATTGAATCAATAAAGTGATCATTATTACTAATAGCAACATAACCACATCCACCACTCTTTCAGAAATAATAGTGCCGAAAGCCTTTTTAAAAGGAATATTTTCATAAGTAGAAATTGTTCCTCCTCTCAGGATTTCACCAGATCTTGGAACCCCCATATTTCCTAAATACCCAATCATAACCGCCATAAATGAATTATGCAATTTAGGAGAATACCCCAAAGGCTCTAACAAATATTTCCATCTGTAAGCTCTAGACAAATGTGAGATTATCCCCATAAACAAGGACAACAATACCCAAGCAGGATTCGCTTTACAGATATAGTATAATGTTTTATGTCTCTCCTCAGGAGTAGCAGAAGTAATCGAATACCATATTAAAAAAACTCCCAGTGTAAGTGGGAGTATGGTTTTTATAACTTTAGCAAGTTTAGGGTTCACTCTTTTATTTTAATAAATTAGTATCCTCGTTAGGGAAAAGCAAAGCGGGTTTAAATTTTTTGGCTTCTTCAATATCCATCATAGCATAAGTGATAAGAATCAAAACATCTCCCTTTGCAACCTTACGCGCAGCTGCTCCGTTCAACGTTATTTCCCCACTATTTCTAGGTCCAGGAATAGCATAGGTTTCTAAACGTTCACCATTATTATTGTTTACTATCTGTACCTTTTCGCCTTCGACGATATTTGCAGCTTCCATTAAACCTTCATCAATAGTTATGCTTCCGATATAATTTAGATCCGCACCAGTGACTTTAACTCGATGAATTTTTGATTTTACGACGTGTATTAACATGTTACAAAGTTAGTTGTTTTTAATTTAAAGCAATATTGTCAATAAGTCTTATTTTTCCTGCATAAGCAGCAATAAAAGCCCTATAAACTTTATTTTTTTGTTTCTCTTTTATAGGTTTCAAATCAGAAGTCTCGGCAATTACAAAATACTCTAGCTTAAACTCTTCACTATTAAGAAATTGATTAGACACCCATTCGGTTAATACATCAACATTTTTTGTGCCAAAATCTTTTTTAACCTGTTTTAATACGCTATAAATCAGAGGAGCCTCTTCTAGTTGCTTTTTACTTAACCTTTTGTTACGCGAACTTAATGCTAATCCATTTTTTTCTCTATAAATCGAACAACCAATTATCTGAATGGGTAACTTTTCTATTTTAACAAGTTTTCTTACTATCTGAAGTTGTTGAAAATCTTTTTCTCCAAAATAAGCATTTGTAGGAGAAACTATCTCAAATAAATATTTTAAAACCGTACCAACCCCATCAAAATGACCTTGTCTGAATTTACCTTCCATTTCGTTTTCTAGTCCATCAAAATTATACTTTAATGAAATCAAATG
This sequence comes from uncultured Flavobacteriaceae bacterium, assembly GCA_963768325.1. Taxonomy (GTDB): domain Bacteria; phylum Bacteroidota; class Bacteroidia; order Flavobacteriales; family Flavobacteriaceae; genus Aquimarina. The sequence continues at coordinate 12,308 of CAVYIL010000180.1, forward strand.
TTCGCCATATATCTCATTGGTATTAGGAACAAATACAATTATTTCAGAAGTAAAATCTGATAATGTAGAAATATCAGACTCTAAAGTACGAGGATATTTCAAAAGATCTTCATTATTATTAAATTGGGTGGGGTTAACAAAAATACTAACAATGACAACGTCATTTTCCTTTAGTGCTTGTTCTACTAAAGCCATATGCCCACTGTGAAGCGCACCCATAGTAGGAACAAATCCAATAGATTTATTTAACTTTTTTAGAGCTGCAACATTAGATTCTATATCTCGTCTTTGTTCGTATACACGCATAAATCTAAATACTTAAATGTGTTCAAAAATAAGATATTACTGGGAGACTGCATAAATTTTCGTAATTTTGCAAAAAAATATTCCTAAAGAAGACGAAAAAGTATCGATTATATGAAAGATAAGAGGATATTGTACGTATCATCAGAAGTAATACCATATTTACCAGAGACAGAGATTTCATCTATGTCTTTTGAAGCCCCCAGAATGGTAAATAGTAAAGGGGGACAAATTAGAATATTTATGCCTAGGTACGGAAATATCAATGAGAGGAGACATCAATTACACGAAGTAATACGACTTTCTGGTATGAATTTGGTAATCAATGATCTTGATATGCCATTAATAATCAAGGTAGCATCTATCCCGAAGGAAAGGATGCAAGTCTATTTTATAGACAATGAAGACTATTTTAAAAGAAAAGCAACACTAACAGACGAGGAAGGAAATTTATTTCCAGATAATGATGAAAGGGCAATTTTCTTTGCAAAAGGAGTTATTGAAACTGTGAAAAAATTGAACTGGTCACCCGATGTGATCCATGTTCACGGTTGGTTAGCTTCCTTGCTTCCTTTATATCTAAGAAATTATTACGCTAATGAGCCTCTATTTGGTCATAGTAAAATAGTTACTTCCGTATATAATCATGGATACAAAGGAACATTGGATATGAACATGATGAATAAGGTTAAATTTGACGGAATTGATGAAGAAAAAATTATTAATTTATCAAAACCAACCTATAATAATGTTATGAAAATAGCCATAGACAATTCTGATGCAATAATTATAGGATCTGAAGAAATCCCAGATGAATTAAAAAAACATTTGAAAACTATAAGCCAACCTATACTAGAATATAAAGAACCAGATGAATTTGCTGAAGCCTATCAAGCCTTTTATCAAACAGAGGTGTTAGTGTAAGCAACATGAATAAAATATGAAATTGAATATTATTTTGAATAAAATAATGGCTACAGTAGCCATTATTTTTGCGATTATTTCTTGTGAAGATGATTATAGCAAAGTTGGTAATGAAGTGCTAGGAGATGTTAACTTTGAAAAAGAGTATTACTCTTCAAAACCCATAGCTTACACCAAAGTGTTTGACCAAGTACAGACAAATAACGGGCTCACTAGTAGCTTTTTAGGAACTTATAACGACCCGGCATACGGACAATCGGTTTATAACATACTTTCTCAGATTACGCCAGAAAAATACAACCCTACTTTTGGATCTAATCCAGTATTAGACAGTGTAGTGTTAAATCTGCCCTATTATAGTAATCTTGTAAATTCAGACACTAGAGAATATAAATTAGATTCTGTATACGGCAATTCTCCAATTAATCTTACAGTTTATAAATCTGATTACTTCTTAAGTAATTTTGCACTAGGAAGTAGTGGAACAGATATTGAAAAAAGAAAAATTTATTATTCGGATTTAATCACCTCTAACCCGATTATTGCCAATTCAGTTGAAAAAGATTTTTTAACTAAAATAACAGGATTTACTCCTTCTAACAAAGAGATTATAACTACAACCCCTGACGGAGATGATGAAAACACGGATAAAGATGTTGAAAAATTAAGCCCTAGATTAAGAGTTAAACTGCCTATAGACGTTTTCAAAAACTTAATTTTAGACAAAGAAGGAAGTGCTGAGTTAAGTAATTCTAACAATTTTTTAAATTATTTTAGAGGTATTTATTTAAAATCCGAACCTATAAATGCCAACGAAGGAAGTCTTGTTCTCTTTAATCTAAAAGAATCGGATATAACCATGTATTATACACATGATAAGGTCGATGAAAACGACAAGGATAAAGACGGCGATAAGACTGATTTTATAAAAGAGAATAGCATATATAAGTTTCTTTTTTATGTTGGAAAAGACAGAAACACTAACATTGTTGTCAGTTCTATTGAGAACACTCTAAACGGTAAAATCCCTACTACAGAACTAGTTCCTGATACACAAGGTGAAATTAAAAGTGAGAATAACTTATATCTTCGTGGAGGAAAAGGTTTTGTGGGAGTTTTAGACTTATTTAATAATTATGCAATTGATAAAAACGGAAGTACAATACTGGATGATAAAGGCAACCCAATTAACGAACTCACATATTTAAAAAATCAAAATTTGTTAGTTACAGAAGCTAGTATTAAACTTTATATAGATCAAAACAAAATAATACCTGGAAACGCCGAGCCGGAAAGAATATTTCTTTTTAATTTAGAAACAGGCGAAACGTTAATAGATTATTATAAAGACCTTACAGGAGGAAGCAGTTTTACTCCAATTAACTCATTTACTGGACATTTAGGAAGAATCAAAAGAGATTCGGACAAAAACGGTGAATATTATAAAATACGTATAACTCAGCATGTTATTAACATATTAAATGGTGATATCGAAAACATAAAATTAGGTGTTTGTGTATCCCAAAATGTTAAATTACTTGGCAACGCTAAAGGAGTAACCTTATCCAGTAAAGATCAAATCATTCCTGTGTCCTCTATAAATTCACACGAAGGAACTGTAATACACGGCAATGGAGATAATGTTCCTGAGTCGAAACGTTTAAAACTCGATATTTTTTATACAAAATCAAAATAACAACTAAAAAAATAAAACATGTGTGGAATTGTAGCTTATATAGGTCATAGAGAAGCCTATCCCATAGTTTTAAAAGGTTTAAAAAGACTAGAATACAGAGGATATGATTCTGCTGGAATTGCTCTTTATGATGGAACGGATATTAATTTGTCTAAAACAAAAGGTAAAGTTGCAGATCTCGAAGAAAAATTAGAAAAAGAAATTTCTACAAAAGGAAATATTGGAGTTGGACATACTAGGTGGGCAACTCACGGAATACCTAACGATGTTAATTCACACCCGCATTTTTCTAATTCTGGAAACCTTGTAATCATACACAATGGGATTATTGAAAATTATGATTCTCTTCGAAAAGAATTAGTAAACAGAGGATACACCTTTACATCAGAAACAGACACAGAAGTATTAGTTAACTTAATAGAAGATGTAAAAACTAAAGAAAACGTAAAACTTGGAAAAGCAGTCCAGATGGCTCTAAATCAAACCGTAGGAGCATATGCTATAGCTGTTTTTGACAAACAAAAGCCAGATGAAATAGTAGTGGCTAGATTAGGTAGTCCTTTAGCAATTGGCGTAGGAGAAAATGAATTTTTTATAGCCTCAGACGCCTCTCCTTTTATAGAATACACTAACAATGCAATTTATTTAGAAGACGGAGAAATGGCTATTGTAAGAAGAAAAAAAGGAGTTAAGGTTAGAAAAATTAAAGACGACACAACAGTAGATCCATATCTTCAGGAATTAAAAATAAATCTTGAGCAAATAGAAAAAAAGGGTTACGACCATTTTATGCTTAAAGAGATATATGAACAACCTAATGCTATTAGCGATACCTATAGAGGTAGAATGAGAGTAGCTGAAGGGATCATAAAAATGGCAGGTATTGATGATAATTTAGCTAAACTATTAAACGCTAAGCGAATTATTATTATTGCTTGCGGTACCTCTTGGCATGCTGGTCTTGTTGCTGAATATATATTTGAAGAATTAGTTCGTTTTCCTGTAGAAGTAGAATATGCATCTGAATTTAGATATAGAAATCCTGTAATTCATCCTGATGATGTAATAATAGCAATCTCTCAAAGTGGGGAAACAGCTGATACAATGGCCGCTATTAAGCTAGCTAAAGAAAAAGGAACTTTTGTCTTTGGAGTATGTAACGTAGTGGGATCCTCTATTTCAAGAGAAACACAAGCAGGGGCATACACACATGCAGGTCCAGAAATCGGTGTTGCTTCTACAAAAGCATTTACAACCCAAATAACAGTATTAACACTTATAGCATTAAAATTAGCTGAACGAAAAGGAACGATTTCTAATCGCGATTTTCATTACTATTTACAAGAGTTAGAACGCATACCCGAAAAAGTAAAATTAGCTTTAGAATCTAATGATCATATCAAAGAGATTGCCGATATCTATAAAAACGCTAAAAACTGCTTGTATTTGGGCAGAGGATTTAATTTTCCGGTAGCATTAGAAGGAGCATTAAAACTCAAAGAAATCTCTTATATCCATGCAGAAGGATACCCAGCAGCAGAGATGAAACACGGACCTATTGCATTAATAGATGAGCATATGCCAGTTGTTGTCATTGCTACTAAAAAAGGGCACTACGAGAAAGTAGTAAGTAATATTCAAGAAATTAAATCCCGTAAAGGAAAAATTATAGCAATAGTAACAGAGGGTGATGTAACAGTAAAAGAACTTGCTGATCATGTTATTGAGGTGCCTGAAACCGTTGAGTTTTTAACACCTTTATTAACGACAATTCCTTTACAATTACTTTCATATCATATAGCTGTACTTTTAGGCAAAAACGTTGATCAACCTAGAAACTTAGCTAAATCGGTAACGGTAGAGTAACACCATTCTTGTATAAAAAATCATAACCATCCGAGTCTTTTCTGTTTCATGAAAAAAAGGGATGGTTATAGTTTTATAAAGATTAAAAATAAGGGCAATTAGTACCTTCTTTATTTATGAATTATCACAGTAAATTCATAAAGTAAACGGGGATTATACCCACTCAATTGGATTTTCTAATATTTTAATTAGTCGTTCTTCCTCACTCCCTGATTCTGGGTGATAATCATACCTCCACTGAACATGAAGTGGTAAACTCATCAAAACACTTTCTATTCTCCCATTCGTTTTTAAACCAAATAGTGTTCCTTTATCATGAACTAAATTAAATTCTACATATCGTCCACGACGTATTTCTTGCCAATCTCTTTGAGCATTTGTAAATGGCAATTCTTTTCTTTTTTCTACAATCGGCGTATAGGATTCCAGAAAGTTATCCCCAACCTCAGTAACAAAATTATACCAATCAACCATAGACATATCATCGGTCTCTTTGCAATAATCAAAAAACAACCCACCTATTCCACGTCCTTCATTACGATGAGAATTATAAAAATACTCATCACACTTCTTTTTATATAATTTATAAAATTCCGGATTATGACGATCACAAGATCGCTTACAAATCTCATGAAAACGAGTAGCATCTTCATTAAACAAATAATATGGTGTTAGATCCTGTCCTCCTCCAAACCAACTATCCACAATTGTTCCTTTTTTGTCATACATTTCAAAATATCTCCAATTAGCATGAACAGTTGGAACCATTGGGTTTTTAGGGTGCAATACTAGTGATAATCCACAGGCAAAAAAGTCTACATCTCCCACATTAAAATAGTGCTGCATAGCTTCGGGTAAAGCCCCATGAACTCCGGATATATTTACCCCTCCTTTTTCGAAAACCGCTCCATTTTCAATTACCCGAGTTCTTCCACCACCGCCTT
>CAVYIL010000181.1:0-3239 GCA_963768325.1 uncultured Flavobacteriaceae bacterium
TGATTGTACAGGCCATGGTATTCAGGTGCATTAATCAGCTCAATAGGATACGGGAGTCTTGATCAGGTGGTTAATACTAAAAAAATCAGTGATCCATCTGAGATTCTTAGTAATCTATATGCCATTGTACACAGGTTCCTGAAAAGAAATATTGATGGACATGGATTGCAGGATGATATGGATATTACTCAGTGTAATCTTAATACAAAAACCAACATACTGACATACTCCGGAGTTGGCAACCTAATATATAACCAATAATAAGATAACCGAAATTAAATCAGATTATTATAAAGATGATTGCAATCTAAATAGTGAGTACCACTTCACTTCAAAGAAGATTCAAATGAAAATTGGCGACACACTATTCTTATGCTCAGATGGTTATGCTGACCAGTTTGGAGGCAAAGATCATAAGAAATATCAGAGGAGAAGGTTAAAGGATTTTTTCTGTCAATAAAGGATCATCCAATGGCTGAACAGAGTGACATGTTAAATGAAGAAATCGAAAAGTGGAGAGAAGAAAAAAATGAGGACCAGACTGATGATATCTCAATTATTGAGGATAGGATATAAAACCAGCATCGGGTATCTGGCTCAGGAACATATAATACTTTTGCTTTTGGAAAAGTAAAAGGTTAATTTTGTTTGAGTAATGTTCTGTTCTGTTGAACAGTAAGATTTTTTTACGTAATGGCAAACATATTGCCGGACATAGAATATTAAATATTCCAGGGGTGAAACCTGAATATAAGATAAATAAATAAGTATTTAAACACATGAAACCTGCTTTTTTAACATTTGTTGTCCTTTTAATCTTAACTGGATGCAATTTTAGCAAATCGGTTGAAAAGGATTTTATTTCGGGTGTGCTTACCTTTGGCGACGGACTCTCATGTGATGATGTTTATCTGTCTGTTAATGAGGAAACCAAACAAAAACATTCATTTATGGAGAAATATTTAAAATGAATTTTAGTTAATATAAGCGGGTTTCAAAAAAGAGAATGATAATGTCTTTCCCGGTATGGAAATGTTAGTTATTAGTGAAGGATCGGTGATACTGTATTAACTCTGATGATCTTTACAGCGGGTATACAAAAGGGATTAAAATCTGTCACCATTGCTGCTTTCAGCAACTGTCACTCCTGCCTCACCAATAAACTCCGGAGGGGAGTATACTTTGTACGTTAAAATCCGGGATAAAAAGATGATGGGACATTACCGGGGAAGTCAGTTTTGAATGTAGTACCAAACGATTATTTAATTGTGGATGCAAATAAAATCATCTTCAATGAGTTGTATCTCTTCTCAAAGGAGAGGGGTGCCGTAATTCCTGGCAACAGGATAAAATTCAATGAAACCGTATATATTATTTTTGAAGGACTTACCGGCTTTAAGGAAGAAAATGGTGTGGTTTTTCCTGGTATGAGCCTGACAGCACTTGATAATGAAAATAATGTCATCCTCGATAATGAAGATATGTTTGTTGATTACAGTGAGCAAGGTATACCAATAGCAGATGTTCATGCCAGGGTAGCCGCAAATTTCATCCTGACCGGGACCACTCTTTTAAATCCCTTACACTTCGAACTGACGATATGGGATAAGAAGAGTACCGCCAGGATAACAACAAAAGCAGAACTAATTACCGAGTAATTAAAGAAAATATGTACATTAGCACAAAGTATAATGGTCTGTTTATAAATCCTTAATATTTCAGTCATGGCACCACAAAACCGTATGAACCGCAGAAAATTTGCCAAGACTACACTTATAGCTGCTGCTGCTGCTACTGTAGTCCCTGGTTTTATTACACAATGTACAAAAACCAAAGGACCAGGTCCAATGAAACGCAAGTTCGGGAAAATTGGATTTGAGGTAACCACTATGGGGCTCGGAGGACAATCATCAATTCAGTGGACCCCCGAAGATGTGGATCCGGTAAAAATAATTCTCAAAGCCTTCGACCTTGGCATTAATTATTTCGACACCTCTAATCTTTATGGCCCCAGCCAGATAAATTTCAACAAGGCTTTCCGGATAAAGAATCTGATACCCGGTTCTGCCAGCTACGATGAAGCACTAAGAAGTTCAATATTCATTACTACAAAGACTCACCTGCGTTATGCAAAGGGTGATGGAGAGGTGCCGGGTGTCAGGAACCGTACCAACGGGGAACCCGGCTCTCACACTATTGACGATCTGCGACGTTCTCTTTCACAGATGTTCGGGGATGGAAATGGAAATTTCCCGGAGGGCTCTTATGTTGACATGGTACTTTTTCATAACCTGAATACAAGGGAAGAGGTTGATGCGATATACGAAGGCCTGGATAATCCTGATCCCAGCGCAGAAAGGATCGGAGCTCTTGTCGCTCTGCGCGATTATCGCGACGGGACAAACCTGACAGGACTGAATCCGGGTAATGAAAAACTCATCCGTCATATTGGCTTTTCAGGTCATTATGATGCATCTGTCAATATGTATATGATAGAACGCGATACAACCAACCTTCTCGATGCAATGCTGGTAGCAATCAATGCCAACGATAAGCTCATGTTCAGCATGCAGAATAATGTGATACCGCTGGCTGCATCGAAAAACATGGGAGTAATTGCCATGAAGGTTTTTGCCGACGGAGCAATGTATACCAAACCTGCAGAATGGTCGAACAACCCTGAGCATGTTGTACGCACCGTTGGCAGCGCATCATTGCCAAGCCAGCCGCTGATCCAATACTCTCTTACAACCCCGGGTGTCCATCTGGCAATAATCGGTATTGGTCATATAAGCGATAATGATGAGAGTGCCAGCTAACCAGCAACATGGCTGCCTCACAGATTCTGCACAGGACGGATTAACTGAAAATGAGAGAGTTGCCATTGAAGATATGACCAAAAAAGTGAAGGATGGCAAGACAAATTATTTCCAGATGGCGGCCTTGCCTCGTGTCAGCCCCCAGGAGAGGTAACAGTTATTCAAATGAAGGAAAACAATGTTCGCAATGCGACCATAGATGGGATAGCGGTTACGCAGGCGATGCTCCAATCAGAGACTTATGAGTCTGGCGCGACGGATTGTTCTGGTTGATCAGCTGCCCCTACTCTGCCAGGGTTGCGGTTATAGCGGCTTCACCGTATTCGGAATTCACTTCAGGATAATACTGATCATCGCTACAGTATGTGAGAGTGGTTGACGCCAAAGGCAGGTAGCTGAATCAAAAACGGTTATACTTGA
>CAVYIL010000182.1:0-4484 GCA_963768325.1 uncultured Flavobacteriaceae bacterium
GAAGATAATCGAAATACTGATATCCCTTTCTTGAAAACTCCTCCTAACTATAGTTATAATAAGTATTTGCTATTCGATTTTAGCTATGCAATAGGATGTGGTTATCTATTAACTAAAAATTTAGATTTAGGATTGCGATATAATATTATAAATACAAGTGAGAAACCAAGTAGTTACATCGGTTTAAACCTTAATTATAATTTCCTTACTCTACGACGTGATGATCGTTAACATTGTGCCTAAGAATTTTCGTTTGTATTAGGAGAGCATAAAAAGCTGTGGGGCACTAAGCTGCTTTCTCACATTCCTTTTGTTCCTGAACCAATTTCAACCATTTTCCCGACGTCAAAAAAATGGTCTAAAATATTGTTATCAGATACCTCACAAGATCTGTTAGCGTTATATTATTTATCGAATATATACAAACCGTTTCAATTTTGAGACGGTTTTTAATGCAAGATTATCATGTGCTATATCAAAGATTTTATTCTTTGTAGGAACAGCTGTAAATGAAGGTCGTATTAATATTTCTCCTAAGGGGATGGATACATTTAGAGTTATTGGATCTAATAAGATTATTTGGCTTAATTTAACAGGTAGTGGTAATGAAACAGCTGCTCATCTTATTAAAAATAATCGAATGACTATTTTATTTAATGCTTTTGAAGGTAAGCCACTGATTTTACGATTATATGGAGTAGCAAAGATATATCACGAGCGAGATAAACTTTATCAGGATTACATTGATCTTTTTCCAAAAATAGCAGGTTCTAGACAAATAATCGAAATGGATGTTGATTCTGTACAGACATCTTGTGGGTTTGGTGTTCCAATTATGGATTATAAAGAAGAGAGACCCTTATTAAAAACATGGGCTGAAAACAAAGGAGAGGAGCAAATAAAATTATATAGGAAAGAAAAAAACAAAACCAGTATTGATGGCTTTGAGACTAATATAATTGAGGGTGATTAAAAACTTTTTTGGAATGATTAGGTTTATATATGGTTGCCGTTTTTTAGAGTTAATTAGTGTTCATCAATATAGGGGATTTTCTATTTGCTTTTACCTATTTGTCTACAATAACAATTTTATCGATTAGTAGAATATTTTATTGCAGTAAATTCATAAGAAAAATGGTATAAGTTATAACTAGGGATAAGTTCGAGTGCTTTGAAGTTTATTTGACTTTAGTTAGTAGATGAAATAATTTTATAGATAGTCTGATTATTGACTTTTAGTATAAATAGTTACCTTTACAGTATGTTAAATATTATATCCTTAGAGACATGAAATCGCTTAGAGTATCAGTTATAATTAGTACTTATAATCAACCAATTTGGTTAGAAAAGGTGCTTTGTGGTTATGCTTGCCAGAGTGTAAAAGATTTTGAGATTATTATAGCGGATGATGGCTCTAATGAGGAAACAAAAAAAATGATTGAACGCTTTTCTAATCAAGTTCCGTTTTCGATTAAACATGTTTGGCATCCTGATGAAGGGTTTAGAAAAACGATTATTCTTAATAAAGCGATTAAATATTCAGAGACTGATTATTTATTATTTACCGATGGTGATTGTATTCCGAGAAAGGATTTTATAGCAACTCATCTACATTATAGGCAAAAAGGGTATTTTTTGTCTGGAGGGTATTTTAAATTACCAAAGTTAATATCGGATATAATTACAAGTGAGGATATAGAAAGTCAACGTTGTTTTAATATTAATTGGTTAAAAAATAAGGGTATTCAATCTTCTTTTAAACTAAGCAAATTAACGGTGTCTGGTATTAATCAAAAGTTTTTGAATTTTATAACCCCTACAAAAGCCTCTTGGAATGGTATGAACTCATCGGGATGGAAAAAAGATATTATTGCGGTTAATGGTTTTGATGAGCGTATGCAATATGGTGGTGAGGATCGTGAAATGGGGGAACGATTGTTTAATTTTGGAATTAAATCTAAACAAATAAGGTATAGTGCAGTTTGTATTCATCTTTATCATGAAAGGGGGTATGTTAAAACTGAAATGATGGAGAATAATGAGGCTATTAGAGCAATTACTATAAATAAAAAAGTAATTGTTACTCCTTATGGTTTGAATAAGATTTAAAATTATGTTTTTTTAAATAGTTTTGAAGTTTAGGAAGAATTAAGCTAGAATCAAATTCTTGATACAGTTTTAGTGCATTTTTTTTTATTTCTTTGATAGGCTTGTCTTTATAAAGGTTAGGTTTAAAGTCTGCTAAGTGAACTGAATCGTGGGTAAAACCGTCTTCAAACATGTTCCAGTCACCTTTAACAATCCAAGGTGAAAATATAGTAAAAGTAGGTTTGTTTAATGCTTTGGCTATATTGGTTGCACCACCTTCATTGCCAATAAGTGCATTGCAATGCGAGAGAATGCTTATAAACTCGCGTAAATTTTTTCCGTAAACATTAAGATGAGTATGCAATTGTGTTTTTTGAAGCGTTAATTCGTAAATTGCTTTGGCTTCTTTTTCTTGGCTAGGTATATAGTTAAAAAGTATGTCTGCATTTGTTGTGGAAACTATTTCATCGATAAGTTTAGCCATATATTTATAAGGAAGAGTTTTTCTTATTTCACTGCCCAAAACACTAATCATAATTAAAGGTTTATCAAATGTAATCCCATTGGACTTAAGAAAAGTTTTACTTTCTTCTTTCTCTAATTCGGAGAGAAAAATTTTTGGTTGAATAATATTCTCACATATTTTGTTTTTGGGATAAACAAGTAGTAATCTGTTTTCTATTGTTGTACTCGCATTGGTGATGGGATGACTTATTCTATTTATGGTTTTGGTATATAAAAAGTTAGTGTATTTTTTATAAAATGATATTTTTTCTGTAGCTCCTGAAAATAATACGATTAGATTACTTTCTAATTTTCCATAAGCATCTATGACAAGATCGTATTTAGAATTTCTTATTTTTTTTAAAAAACGATAAAATGCATATTTACTTTGGCGGTATTCATTTTTGAATTCAACGATATTGTCAAAAAAGGGGTTGCCTTGTACTACTGGTATTGTACTAGAGTTTATTAGGTAATCAATAGTTGCATTTGGGAATTTTTTTCGTAATGCTTCACAAACAACGGTGCAAGTAAGTACGTCACCGATCATTTTTTGTTGAATTACTAATATTTTAGGCATGTTATTCTGGAATTAATTTATTTTGGACTACTCTTGTGTTAAATGATTGTATATACGCTTTAGCTTCTTTTTCAATTATTAATCGATCCTCTTTTTTTATATCTTTAATGTTGTTTTTTTGCATTTTATCTTTTTTCCAATCATAAAAAGCTAAAGTTTCTTTTCCGTTAAAGATTAGATAATAATTGTTTTTTATGAAATGGTAAACATTATTTTGGTAAAAAGCTACTAAGCGGTTATTTTCTGATAGAGGTTTGCCATAGGTAAGTATTGTTTCTGAATGATTTAGGTATTCGAGTATTGTAGGTAAAATATCAATTTGCTGAAAATTTTTATCGTTTACGCCAACTAAGTTTTTGTTAGAAGGATCAAATAATATAATTGGTATAGAAAATTTACCTAAATTGGTTGTATAATAACCTGTTCCTTCTGAAGAAGTGTGATCTGCAGATATTATAAATAGGGTATTGTTATACCAGTTTTGTTTTTTGGCATAGTTGAAAAAATTTCGGAGAGCGTAATCGGTATACCCAATAGATTCATGAATTTTTGCTGTACCCTTAGGAAATTTATTACTATATTTTTCTGGTATTATATATGGATTATGAGATGAAATCGTGAATAATGTAGAGAAAAAAGGTTCGTTATAAGAACTTAGTTTTTCTCCAAAAAATTGTAAGAATTCTTCATCAAAAATTCCCCATCGACCATCCTCTCCTCCAGAATAAGGATATTCATTTTTACCATAATAATTTTCAAATCCTGATATTTTAGCATATTGATCAAAATTTTGGCTTCCATTAAATGCTCCATGGAAAAAAGAAGTATTATAGCCTTTGGATTTTAATATTTTAGGCAAGCTATTCACTTTATTGAATGCAAAAGATGATTGGATAAAGTTACTATCCATTAAGCTAGGAATACTTGATATAATTGATGGTACAGCATCTATTGATAACCTGCCGTTAGCAAAACCATTTTTGAAAAAATAAGATTTTGGTATTAAGGAATCTAAAAATGGAGTGTATCCTTTACCATTTATATTGGAGTAACCTATATTTTCACTCCCAAAACTTTCTAATATTAGAATGACTACATTTTTTTTGGTAATAGCTGTTGTATCTGGTTTTAGCGTTATGATAGGATTAAAAATAGATTTTAATTCTTCTTCTTTATAGTATTTTATAATTTTTAAATCTTCTTTTCTCGACAACGTTTTTAAAATACAAAATGGAGTGTTTAATACTACTGCTGTATTAGAGGTATTAGAGTAATTCATGGAATCAACACGACTCAATGGTTTTTCTTGGGC
>CAVYIL010000183.1:0-3565 GCA_963768325.1 uncultured Flavobacteriaceae bacterium
TGGTCATTTTCTGATGTAGAATGAGGTTGTAATAAGGTGATGTTTATATATACGTTTGGTGTATATAGTTCGTCTATGGGTAGTTCGAATTTAGTTTCTTGGTCTTGCGTAGTAACCCAAAAGGAAGAGAGTACTTCTGTTCCGTTTTCTACAGAGACTAATGCTCTTCCTCCATTACTAGAGGGGAATGTTACTATTGCGACGTCTCCTACGGCATATGTTTTTTTATTTGTAGAGAACATTAACATTGCTGCAGAAGAGGGGTCATTCTTTTTGGATTTTCCTGCCCAACCCGGCCAATCGATATAGATTGTTTTTCCTGTAGCGTGTCCTCCGTTAGGATCAACTACACGTACTAAATATCTTCCCCAATCTGGGTATTTTAATTCGAATTTAAAATCTGCTTTACCGTTGTTATCAGTGGTAACTTTAGTTTTAAATACTTCATTATGATAGGATCCGTTGTTGTATTCGGAGAGATTATCTTCAGTTGTGTCCCACCACCATCTCCAATTGACTTTGTATACGTGTACTTCTAGATTTTTAACTGTTTTTGGTTTTCCATTTTCGTTTACAGTTACTACTTCAAAGGTGTGTTGTGTATCTGTTAAAAGCATTCCACGAGCTTTGTCTCCTTTTGGGGTGTTTAATCCTACGTATGTATTGTATGGAGAAAGGTCTTTGGTTATTACATCTGTACTGAAATCTCCTCCGTTTTCGTGAACTTTAGTAACAAAGGAAGCTTGGAGCATTCCGGCAGCTCTATTTTCGAGTTTTGGTTTAAAATTAAAATTAATTTTTCCTTCATAGGATAAAGTTCCTTTAAATACTTCTTGCTCTTCTGTGCCAAAATTTCTGGTAGGATCATCAAATGTATATCCAGAGAAAGATGTAAAAGTTGTTTGTTTAGGTCTAAAACGAACGTTAATGTCTGTATCTAGGTTTCTGGCTATAGCGCCATGTAGCCACATTACTTCTAGGTTTCCTAGTATATTTTTGTCTGCATTTAATACGTCATCTTCAAAAGTGGTTTTTATTTTAAGGCGATTTGGTTTTATTGTTTCAATTTTAAGCGTTTTAGAAAAACTTGCTCCTCCTACGTTTATTTTAGCTGTCCAGTTTCCTGTTGGTGCTTCATTAGAAGTTTGTATTTTGAATTTATAGAAGTTAATTGCTTCTTTGTTTTTGGTTTCTTGATAAGTTATTTTTCCATAAGGGTCTTTGAATTCTAATTTTATGGGGTGATTTTCGGGTAGTTTGTTGGCGTTATCATTAAGTATAAAGGACAAGAATAGTGTGTCACCAGGACGCCAAACGCCACGTTCTCCATAGATGTATCCTTTTAGACCTTTTTGTGTTTTTACACCAGCGACATCAAATTTACTTACAGATAAGGAGTTACCATCATCTAGTTTTACATACATTTGCTGTTTTCCTGATTTTACTACAGCAAAGTATGCTGGGCTATCTGCGTCAAAACCTGAAATCCCTTCTTTGTCAGTTGTAGTAATTCCCATTTCTTGTTGTTGGAAATTATAAAAGGCTACTTTAGCATTTGGGATTGGGTTGGTGGTGATAATATCGCTTACTGCTATGTTATAGGAGTGATTTAATCCTTTTTTTACTACTACTCCAATATTAGATGCTAATATATTGGCGGCAATTGTTTTGTTGTTATAATAGGAGTTTTCACAAGGGTTGTCTCTTTCATTCCAATCATAATCATATTCATTATTATATTGTGCATTATCCCATAAACTAGATTCTGATGTTTCTTCGTCATAGTTTTCTGCAAGTTCTGATATAGGAGTTTTGTCAAATGCTTCTCCATCACATTTATATAGTGAATATTGTTTTATGTATTTTAACTCTATTCTGTATATTGCTCCTGGGTCTGGAGTAATCAGAGATGATAAATCTATGGAAAAAGCATTCCATTTGCTAAGGTTTAAAGAGGTGTTTTCTTGTAAATTAATTATTTTTTTAGCGATTGGTCGTCCTACACTTTTCAGATTACTGGATCCTTTAAAATTGTTGTATTGTAAAAACTGTAGTATATTGTTTTCGTAAATTTTAACGACCTGAACTTCAACTGCACGTAGGTTTATTGCTTCAAAATTAAATTTTAGATTGTCTGATGTTGGTAATATAACCCCGCTTTGTAATAGTTTTAGTTCTGGTTTTGGTTGCTGAAATGAGATATTTTCGGTGTATGTGTTTTTTAATTTATAGTTGTCGGTGCTTTTTATTCCTTCGAATACGGTTATTTCAGAAGAACCTTTAAGATCTCGTTCTGGGTATACTTTTAATATATTGCCACTTACGCTAAATTTAAGGTTTTTGATTTCTGCTATGGATACCAAACCGTCAAAATTCTGATCTTTTTTTAATGGATCCGAAAAATTAATTTCTATGTATTGTTCTGAGATATTGGATACCGAAATATCTATTACAGAAAAATTATTTTTCCCTGGTAATGGCAAAGTGTATTCTCCTTTTGTATCTATATCAAAGTTTTTGCCTGACCATTTTATTTCTACTTCAGAATCTTCTTCAAATCGTTGAATACTGTCAATTCTAAAGCTAAATTGTCTACTGTTGTCTAAAGACTCATCAAAATTGATTGCTATTTTTTTTCCTTTTTGGGTTGCAGTTATTAATTGTTTGGCTACATCAAGATTTAGTTGATCACTAGATGTAAGTGTGCCGTCTATGTATTGTAGGTCTTTAGAATATGATTGAAGGTTGTCTGTTAGTACAGAAAACTGTTGTTTTAGTGTTTTTATACTAAATACAAATTCTTTATCAAGTCCCTCTTTTAGGTTGGTTACTAAATTTTCTAAATTGAGTCTAAGGGTGTATCGAGTGTTCTCTTTTAATGCTTTTTCTGGTTGAAAAGAAATAGTACGGTTGTTTATAGCTATTACTTTTCCTTTTGCTTTTGGAGAGATTTTAAAAATATCTTCGGGTAATTCTTGGTTATCGTTCCACCCTTTTACAGGTGTTTGTAGCACTACATATATATTGTCCTGAACGGAGATTACTCCTTTGGATACATCTGTAATGTAGTCTTGGTATTTGTTGAATTCAGAGATATTTTCTTTTGCTATACTGGCTTCATCTTTGTTTTTGCAAGCGAACAAGATGGATAAAAATAATGGTACGTAAAGTATTTTAATTAATTTCATTTTGACTGATTATTAGAGGGAGCAAAGGTAAGCTATTTTGTGTTTACATCGTTTTTTTAGGGAAATAATATGGGGAAAAATGAATCTAACAAAGTTTTAACAGTATCTATGGATTTGTTTTTTATATCAAAAAAAAGTATCACTATTCTTTTTGATACATTTTTACAATTAATTTGCCATCTGCATTCATGGATGCTCTATACATACCAGAAGTGTTAAATTCCATTGCCACATTACCTTTGTTATCAATGGCTACTATTCCGCCAACACCACCTAGGTCGGTTACTTTTTTTTGGATGACTAATTTTGCTGCTTGTTCTAATGATAGTCCTTTATACTCCATTAGTGCAGAAATATCATGTGCGACCATTGCTCTA
>CAVYIL010000184.1:0-3284 GCA_963768325.1 uncultured Flavobacteriaceae bacterium
CTAATTGAACAAAAGTGTTCCAAGCTTTAGAAAAACCTATTCTTCTTATTGTACCTCTGTAAAGCGTCAAAACATCATCTAAACCATAAATTTTTTGATATTTCAAGGAATTTCTATTTGCATAAGCTTCAAACTTACCGTACCCTTCTATTTCTAAAAATTCAGTCCTTCTAAATAATTTATGATAAGGAATATATTTATAAGTACCTTCTTGGATAAATTCGGCAGCACCTCCTTGACCAGCTACAACCACATTCCTAGGATTCCAAGTAAACTTATAATTCCAAAGATTAGTATCACTTTCTGGAGCAATCAGACCACCTGTAAAAGATTCAAATAAAATAATTTTGCCATTTTGTTTTTTTATTTTATCGATAACTTGCATAGCACTCATGTGATCAATACCAGGATCAACTCCAATTTCGTTCATAAAAACCAGACCTTTTTCGCAAACTTGATCATGAAGTTTTTGCATTTCATTACTTACATAAGAAGCCGTAACCATTGATTTTCCATACTTAAGACAATCTTTAGCAACTTCAATATGAAACATTGCTGGAAGCATCGAAATAACAATATCAGCTTTTTGTATTGCTTTTTCTCTTTCAGATGTATTAAAAACATCTAAAGAAATAGCTGTAGTGCTAGGGTGATTTGCAGCTAATGTTTCAGCACTTTTGATAGAAATATCGCCAATCGTGATATGCAGGTTCTCGGAAATTGATTTATCTTGAAAATATTTAATTAAGACAGCAGTTGATTTGCCTGCGCCAATTACTAGTACATTTCGCATACGTGATGATATTTTAATAACTTTGATACGAAAGTAATGAATAAGATAAAATGTTGGTTTGTTTATGGAAGTTTTTAACTAAACTCTTTATTAAAACTTGTCTAATTTATCAAAATATGTAATTACGATAATCAAATACATTATAATAAGTTATGAATAAAACAATTTTGATTACTGGGGCGATAGCAGGATTATTAGCTGTATTATTAGGGGCATTTGGAGCGCACGGATTAAAAAATTTAGTAGCTTTAGAAAGTATCCATTCATATAACACAGGTGTACGTTATCAAATGTATCATGCGATTGTATGTCTCATTTTAGGAAATATGTCGAACATAAATAGCTCGTCAAAAAAACATATTTTTTATTTTTTTGTATCAGGAATAATTCTTTTTTCTGGATCAATTTACCTATTAGTTATTGATCAAATCATTGGCGTTAACCTATCTAGTTTTGGCTTTATTACCCCTTTAGGAGGTCTATTATTAATAATAGGTTGGATTATGCTTGTAATTTCCATTATCAAGATTAAATAAAATTTTTATCGATTGGTCAAGGAATTATTCATAATTTTGCAGGCACATAACAACATAATACAATTTTATGGAATCACTGTATCCAACTACGAAAACGTTTTCGTTAAAGCACTACGGTATTGAAAATGCTAAAATGCACTACCAGATATCGCCAGAAAGTCTTCAAGAAGAAGTAGTGCGAAAAGATCAAGGAACAATCACAAAATCTGGTGCTCTCGCAATTAATACAGGTGAGTTTACAGGAAGATCTCCTAAGGATCGTTTTATCGTAAAAGACGATGTTACCTCAGATAAAATTTGGTGGGGAGATATAAATATCCCTTTTGATCCAGCTGATTTTGATGCCTTATACGACAAGGTAACCAATTACCTGTCAGGAAAAGAGTTGTTTGTTAGAGATAGTTTTGTTTGTGCTGACCCTAATTACAAACTAAACGTTAGGGTAGTTAATGAATATTCTTGGTCTAACTTGTTCGCTTATAACATGTTTTTAAGACCAAATGAAAAAGAATTAGAATCATTTGATCCAGATTGGATTGTTATCAATGCCCCAGGATTCATGGCAGATCCGAAAACAGATGGCACAAGACAGCATAATTTTTCTATTCTAAATTTCTCTAAAAAGATTGCTCTAATTGGAGGAACTGGCTACACTGGAGAAATAAAAAAAGGAATATTTTCTGCCTTAAATTTTATTCTTCCCGTAGAACGAAATTGTCTACCTATGCATTGCTCCGCTAATGAAGGAAAAGATGGAGCTACTTCATTATTTTTTGGATTATCCGGAACAGGAAAAACCACATTATCTACCGACCCACATAGAAGGTTAATTGGTGATGATGAACACGCTTGGACTTCTGAAAACACCGTCTTTAATTTTGAAGGAGGGTGCTATGCTAAAGTAATAGATCTTTCTGAAGAGAAAGAACCAGAGATATATGCAGCTATAAGAAAAGGAGCATTATTAGAGAATGTGATTATTAGCGATAATGGAGAGGTTGATTATACCGATGCCAGTATTACACAAAACACTAGAGTTAGCTATCCAATACATCATATAGAAAACATAAAAGTACCTAGTAGAGGCAAAACCGTAACCAATGTTTTTTTTTTAACAGCAGATGCATTTGGAGTTTTACCTCCTATATCTAGGTTAACAAAAGAACAAGCATCCTTTCACTTTATTAGCGGGTATACTGCTAAAGTAGCAGGAACAGAGGCTGGTATAGATGAGCCAATGCCTAGTTTTTCAGCTTGTTTTGGAGCGCCTTTTATGCCATTACACCCCAAAGAATATGGCGATATGTTGATGGACAGAATAGAGAAAACAGGAGCTAAAGTATGGCTAATAAACACAGGATGGACAGGTGGTTCTTATGGCACAGGGAGTAGAATGAAATTAAAGTACACCCGAGCTATGATTAACGCTGCGCTAGAAGGCAAACTTGACGATGTATCATATACTGTAGACAAATATTTTGATCTAAAGATGCCTAATAATTGTCCTGATGTGCCTGATGAGATTTTAAATCCAAGAAATACATGGCAGAACAAGGAAGCTTATGACATTAAAGCACAAGAATTAGTAAATTCATTTAAAAAGAATTTTAAAAAATTCGAATAAAAATATCTTGTTTTAAGAAACTACAAGACAAAAAAAAGAGATCAATATTGATCTCTTTTTTTTGTCTTGTAGTTATTACTGTATAATAAATAACTTATTTTTTATTAACTTCTTTAATATATTTCTGAAGAGCCATAGTCATTGATGGCGTTTCAGGAGTTGGAGCTTGGATATTTATCACAAGTCCTTTTTCTTCTGCTGCTTTGATAGTAGAGTTTCCAAAAACAGCAATTCGAGTATTATTTTGCTTAAAATCTGGGAAATTTTCAAATAACGATTTTATTCCCGATGGACTAAATACCTAAAGTTGAACCAAGTAAGGTAAAACATA
>CAVYIL010000185.1:0-11122 GCA_963768325.1 uncultured Flavobacteriaceae bacterium
CCCTTCTACAAGATCGGGACCATCCATCGTTTTAGAATTCATCGACACCCCCATAAATTGTTCCTCCATACGTACCATATGAGGGTTGTCTTTTTCTTTTTTATTAAATATGAGTTGACCTAATCGGTTTAAGGGTTCCAGGTTTCCTTCAATCCTAAAAAACTTATCAGGCTTTTTACGCGTATCTGGAGTAATAGGTAAAGTAAAATCTAGATTCTTTTGTTTTTGATAAATTAATGGAAGTAATACCTGTTCATAATGGGGATCTTGCAAGGAATTATTTTCGATGTAAATTCGTTTAATATCCACTTTGTGTTCCAATAAGTACAGGTAAGCTAGAAACAACCAATCCACAAATTTGGAGTTACTCGTTTGATCTAACCAACATGTAACCACATATATTTTTTGATTTTTCTCAGCAATTATGCCTACTCCTTTGCAGGATGCAGAACCATTACTTTTATCTTTATTAGAGGTTGAAGGATCTGCATAAATAAGAACCTGATTACAGGAGGCTAAAGGAGGAACTTTTCCGTAAGTAATTTCTTTAAAAATATCGCCCTCAATAATGGGATTGTTAAAATATTCTTTTTGTGCTGAATTATATGATATTTGAGATAGTACCCGGTCAATGTCTGCTTCACTATTTTTTTGCGGCCAAGTACTCTTTCCTTCTTTATCTCGAATATTGATAATCTCGTGTATATCGGCTTTTTTAGCCATCTCGGTAATACAACAATATTTCGAAATGATATTACCACAGGCTATAATTAGTAATGCCTTTGATATGGAACGGGTAGGAATCAATGCCTCCTGAATCCATTTATTTTTGTTTTTAACCCTGTCTTTATTACGGCACTCTTCGTCGGTGTCTATATCATCTATAAGAATAACATCTGGTCGATTAGCATCGTTACGAGTTCCACGTGGACTTTGACCCGCACCCAGTGCCCGAAACGAAACGCCTTTTTGCGTAACAAATTCGCCAGATTCCCACTTGCCTATACTTTGTTGTTCGCCATAATCGTGTATAATACGGTTGTTTTTCTCTAATATAGTTTTGTAAGGTAATAATAAGCGTTCGGCATTATCTAGGGTGCTAGATACCATTAAAATATTTTTTTTCTTACCCGTCAATACCAGTAGTAAAACTTCCATCATGGTACGTCCTGTCTTAGACAATTCACGTGACCAAGAACGCACCTCATACCATTCAGGATTTTTTAATATTCGTTTAGTTGCTTGGATATGAAAAGGTGCAGGCTCGGAGGTATAAAAATTAGGGAAGTAATATTTAAACCACTCCTCAGGATTAGCCTCTAACCTTTTTATACGTTTTTGTTTTTCGGTCTGGCTTTCATCAAGATTAATGGGAGTGGCTTTGTATTGGTTTTCTCTAAATTCTGACCACTCAGCAAGAATTTTTTTATTTGTTTTCTTTGCCATTACTTCATTTTTTCAGTAATGAACATATCAAAGTATTTCACCAGTTTTTGACTGCTTGTATAATCAAAGGGTTGTACAAATTTTATAAACTCTCGTGCTACCTCTACAATATGACCGATACTGGTATCATCTTCGAGTTTCTTAATCGATGCTGTAATCTTACAAATGGTGTCCGCTTCTTTTGCAGTAGCTACATTACCAATTAATACAGGATATTGATTAATGTCAATATCTTGTTTGGTCGGGATTTGCTCTCCCTTTTCATTTTCGATTAAAATGGGTTTTAATAGTGATTTAGGAATATCATGTATTACCTCCCGTGTAGCGATATGGGTATTTAGCCATTCTAACTGGTCATACAGCAGGGATAATTGACTATCTTTTGTAGTAAGAATAGATTTTCTTAGGTGTTCCCATTTATCCTGATCCGCCCATTTACCAATTGTTTTTTGTGTTACACCAACACGACTAGCTACTTCCTTTAGTGTTAATCGTTGATTTACAAAAAGCACTTTCGCATAATCATATTCTTGTTGCTTTCGTCTGGCCATAATAGTATCATTTAATAACAAAATTGACCTATTCAAACCGCAGAATCAAAAACCTGTAAAGTAACTATACACATCTGTAAAGTAAACAAACACAGTTGTTAAGCAGGTTTGCAACTATTTGTAATGCATGTTAATTGCTTACATATTTGTCCTCTCAAAGCGAAATAATTAAAACCAACAAAAATGTAATTGTACAATAATGGCAAAAAAAACACCAATTTTTATATTAAATGACCAGACGGTTGCCAACTCGTATGGCTTCTATGTAGTAACCCAAGGAATAAACCTAGGTCGTTTCAAAACGAATCCAGTAATGCTTAGTGACCACCATAATGACAATCTTAATGTTATAGGTCGATGGATAAATATAAAAATAGAAGATGGCCAATTAACAGCAACACCCGAGTTTGATATTGCCGATGAAGATTCCAACAAAATCGCAGGCAAGGTCAACCGTGATTTTATTCGTGGTGCATCCATGGGACTACTATTTGACCCCTCGGATCTCGTTTCCGAAAATGGACGTATTATTCTTACTAAATGCGAGCTTACCGAGGCGTCAATTGTTCCTGTACCATCGAATAAAAATGCTGTCCGATTATATAATACCGAAGGGGATTTAATGGAAGATGAAGAAATAAAAGCACTTTGTCTTTCTGTTAACAAACCAGAAAAAAAACCAACACTTTCAAAAAAAGATGAACCTATGAAAATAAAACTCAATTTCCCAACTATAGTAGCACTGGGGCTAACTAAGGTCTATGATGATGGGATTGAATCCTCGGAATTAGAGCCGCACATTACCCGCCTATCTCAAAAATACACAGCGCTAGAATCTGCAAATAAAACATTAACAGCAAGTATTGAGGCGCAAAAAGATGGCGAAATCAACACAATAGTTGAAACCGCATTAACAGCGGGTAAATTCAATCCTGATAAAAAACAATCCTTTATTGAATTAGGAAAAGTAAATCTTGAACTTTTAAAATCAACAATTGATGCTATACCAGATAAAGTGTCATTATCAGGTCAATTACGCCCCGTACAAGGTATAGGAGAGGTTAAAACAATGGATGATTTTCAAAAGTTACCCCTTGAACAACAACTGTTCTTAAAAAATGATAATCCAGATCAGTATGCTTTAATATTAACCAACAAAACAAAATAATTATGCCTGCAAATTTTCCAGAAATATGGCTCGATAGAGTCATTAATAATATCAGTAATGCCGATTTAGCACCTTGGCTAGATGGTATACCAGAATTAGATGCAGAAGTATCTGTACACGGAGAAGGTACTTTAACAGAATCTAATACCATACATGTCGCTACAACTGATTTTGATGTGGATGTCTTAATTAACAATACTACATATCCCATACCTGTACAAGTTTATGATGATGAAACTGTTTTCATCAATCTTGATAAGTATGTAACCAAAGTAGTTAATATTAGTGATGACCAAGCTATGGGAGCTAGCTATGATCGAATTGATAATGCTACTCGAAAATCTA
Source organism: uncultured Flavobacteriaceae bacterium (assembly GCA_963768325.1). Taxonomy (GTDB): domain Bacteria; phylum Bacteroidota; class Bacteroidia; order Flavobacteriales; family Flavobacteriaceae; genus Aquimarina. Next base: position 3,511 of record CAVYIL010000185.1, read on the forward strand.
CTGAAGCTATTCCGAAGGCTAAATACGCTAAAGCCATTCATTCGATTGCTCCTCAAAAAAACACAACTAACACCCCTGTTATTGAAGCAACAGGAGAGACAGATCCATCAGGAAGAAAAACGCTAGTGTATAATGATTTAGTAAGTTTAAAGAATAAGTTAGATGATTTGGAAGTGCCTCAGGAAGACAGACGTTTGGTTTTATGTACGAATCATTATAATGATTTATTAAAAGACAGAAAAAACTTCGGTAATGTGCTTGTCGACTACAAAAAAGGGATGGTAGCTCCTATAATTGCAGGATTTGAAATCTTTAGTTATATAAAAATGCCAACCTATTCGGATTCACTTGAAAAAATCCCATACGGTGCTATTCCTGATCCAACGAAAGAGCGTAAAGCATCCGTAGCCTTTTACAAAGGTAATATTGCTAAAAAGACGGGAATAACAAAACAATATTTTGGAGAAGCCAAAACAAACCCATCACTCCAAGTTAATGAGTTAAACTACAGACACTATTTTATTGCAACTCCTTTTGTAAATAAATATATCGGTGCAATAGTCTAAAAAACAACTAAGATGTTTGACTTATTATTTACAGGAGCGACTTCACTTATTACTGGATTCGTGACGTGGTTTTTTGCTCGCAGAAAAAATAATGCAGATGCAAAAAGTGCAGAAATTGACAATGAAGTAAAGGCGGCAGCTTTTTACAAAACTCTTTTGGATGATATGGGTAAAAGATTAGAAAAATCAATACAAACAATTGAGGAAAGAGATAAGGCAATAGTAGTTAGAGATCAAAGAATAGAACTACTCATACTCGAAATGGAAACCTTAACAGGGGAATTACGTAAATACAAACAATTAAGCGGCAAATCAAGATGAGTTTACAAAAAAAACAAAGTATATTTTTAATTAATGTTGCCAAACTTATTTTATGGGCAAACGATCAAGGCTATGAGCTTACAGGTGGTGAGCTTCATAGATCAAAAGAGCAACAACAAATTTATTTACAGACTGGAAAGAGTAAAGTTGCACACTCTAAACACCAAGATAGACTAGCCATTGATCTAAACCTATTTATAAACGGTGTATATCAAACCAGTAAAGAAGCCTACAGACCAATAGCTAAAAAGTGGAAATCTTTACACCCTAATAACCGTGCAGGTTACGACTGGGGATGGGATGCAAACCATATCGAAATGAAGGAATGAGAAAGACACTTGTCTATTGTTTGTTATTGGCACTACTGCTTAATTGTAAACCTGTACAAATGCAGGATCATAAACAAACCAATACTACCACCACAATCAAAGAGGTTGTTTTTGATACCGTTTTTAAAATAGAAAAAGACAGCAGTTATTACAGGGCATTATTAGTGTGTAAACAAAATAAAGTAGTATTACAATCCAAACCGAAACAAGGTAATGGCAGTTATATGCCGCCACCAAGGGTAATTTTAAAAGATAATATACTTCGGGTAGATTGTGAAACCAAAAAACAAGAATTCTATAAACAGTGGAAGGCGCAGCATAAAACCGAAACAAAAGAGATCCTAACAACAAAATACGTAGCAGTAGAACGTAAATTAACTTGGTGGCAAAAGGTATTAATCAATCTCGGCAAATTTTCAATTGTCGTCATAATGGGTGGTGTGGTATGGGGAATTCTAAAACTAAAAAATTTAATCTTATAACATGAAAGCAACAGAAATATTTAAAAAACATTCAAAATTACAGGAGTTTTATCAAACAAGTGATGGTATAAAGTTCTTTAATGAGAGTTCCGCAAAGAATCACGCTAAAGATTTAGAAGATAAGAAGGTGGTTGAAGTAAAGCGTAGTAGCATATCGTTAGTTGAAGCAGAAGCAGACACAAAGAAACCAGCCAATACCGAACCTAAACAGGGTGCTAAATAAACAAACTTAACCTTAAAGCAACTTTATATGTTACCAACAGTTACTATTAAATTTGATAACGGTACCATCGGTACCCTTGCACCCAGTACCGATGGTATATTTGGGGTGGTTGCCGAAATCACTAAAGAATCCTTACAACCAGAAGTAGCGCAAAACACCCCTTTTTTTATACGTAAAAGTGAAGATTTAAGCACCTATATTGTGGTTGGATCTATTGGTTCCTATCGATTAGAGAAATTTGTACAAGAGTTTTATTCTGAATCTGCTAATGGACAAAAATTATGGATTATTCCTACTGATTCCGATGCTTTTTCAGGTTTCCCAGATAAGAATAAACCCGAAAAATCTGCCGCAGAGATTATGATGGATACCTCTAATGGAGAAATTAAAGGGGTTTTTTCGGTAAAGACAGAAACACCAGTATATAGTAATGGACTCCCTTTTGCGGATTCTCTTAACCCTACTTTTTCTGGAGCTTTGCTATTAGCCGAGCGACAATTAAAAAAAGCCACTCCAATTTTTGTAATTATTGAAGGGTATGGATTTACTGGAGAATTAACCAGTTTAGAGTCTATGCCATCTAATACTGGATGGGTTGGGGTTATGATTGGAGATGTTGTACCCAGAACAACAAAATACACCTCGTATGGGGCAGCTTTAGGCTTATTAGCTGGTAGATTGTCAAAGAACAAAGTACACATTAATATAGGACGTGTTTATGAAGGTGCAATCACACAAGAAAAAGCCTATGTTATTGATACGTTACCTGAACAATTTGATATCGAAACATTAGCAGAAAAGAGATATATAACCCTACGAACGCATATTGGTAAATCGGGATATTATTTTTCTGATGATCCTCTTATGTCACCTACAAAAGATGATTACGGATATATTACCAGACGACGGGTTATTAATAAAGTTTATCGCGTTGCCTATACAGCATTAACGGATACTTTATTAGATGATATTCGTAGTGATCCTGATGGTACTATGGATACAATTTATGCTCGGACTTTAGAGGCTAAAATAGAAGACACCATCGCAGAAGAAATGACCGCAAACGGGGAACTTTCTTTTAACCCTTCGGATAAGGACGATAAAGGGGTGAAGGTAAAAGTAAATACGGAAAATAATTTTTTAGCCACTTCAAAAATAGAACTAACCATTCGGGTAAGACCTCATGGATATGCTCGGTATATAGATGTACTATTAGGCTATCTAACTAAAAATACAACAGATGTCAACATTTAACAGTAGAGAATACGAATGGGCAGACATAACTGTCATACTTGGTGGTCGTGATCTTATGGGAATAAGAGGCGTTAAATATACGGAAAAAATAGAGCGTGAAGCTATTTATGCCAAAGGGCGAACACCACACAGTATACAGTCAGGAAACCTAAGTTATGAGGGGGAATTTACTTTATTACAAAGTGAAGTTGATGCCTTAGAACGTGCTGGAAACGGTTCTTTATTTTCGCTCTCCCTCAATGCCGAGGTATCCTATGGTAATCCTATCAAAGGGGATGCAATGCATACGATTCGAATCGAAGGCATACGGTTTAAAGAAAATACAAAATCAATAAAACAAGGAGATAAAATGATGGAAATAACATTGCCTTTTATAGCCTTAAATATCAGAACAATTAATTAAAAATCTATTTATAATGGAATCAATAGCCAAAAACAGTACACTAAAATTAGAAGATCCTAAAAACATGGGAGAGGTTACACCTGAGCATATAGAGGCTTGGAAACAAAAACATGGAGAATTACAGCAGATAGACATAGAAGGATATGGAGCTATTTTAAAATCTCCAGAACGAAAAGACATATCATACGCTAGTATAGCTAGTCAAAAAGATAATTTAAAATTTAATCAAGTGGTATTAGAACGATGCTGGGTATTTGGTGATAAGGAAATCTTAAATAATACCGGATTATTTTTATCCGCCAGTTCTAAAATGGATGAAATCATAGGGATAAAAAATGTAACGTTAAAAAAGCTTTAGAGGCTGCCGAGGTTGACCCTGATAATTGGATACGTGTATCGAACGCACATTTACGCTATTATATGGGTATCCAAGATCCCGACAGTCTAACAGATAAGCAGTGGACAAACCGAATAAAAGAAATAGAGTACATCCGAAAACAAGAAAATAAAACCGAATGAATACCTTTAATTACAATTGGATTTTTGATGCTGATGATAATGGGGTACTATCTACCATTACTAAAATTAATGATTCGGTAGAAAAGGTAGACAAAAGTGTTAATGGATGGAAAAGTACTTTTAATAAGGTAACAGGGTCTATTAATAAAAATTTAAAATCCATAGCCTTAGATTCGATGTTAAACAATATCGGACGCGTATCAAATGGTCTTAGTGATTTATCTAATCCAGGATTAAAGCTCTCCACCTCTATGGCTGATTTATCAGCCATAACAGGTGTAACAGGAAAGGAGTTAACAGAATTAGAACAACGAGCTCGAGAAAACGCTAAAACATTTGGCGGTGAAGCTGCTAATGCAGCAGAAAGTTACAAACTCATATTATCTAAATTATCCCCAGAGATAGGGAAAGTTCCTAAAGCCTTAGATTCTATGGGTACAAGTGTATCTCTTACCAGTAAACTAATGGGTGGTGATACTGCCGCGGCTACTCAGGTTTTGACTACTGCTATGAATCAGTATCAAATCTCTACGGCTGACCCTATTAAAGCATCTGAAAAAATGACTAGCATGATGAATGCTATGGCAGCAGGTGCAAAAGAAGGATCGGCGGAATTACCCGAAATTCAACGGGCTTTAGAACAGTCTGGAATGGCTGCAAAAACTGCAAATGTAAGTTTTGAAGAAACCAATGCAGCCATCCAGATTTTAGATAAGGCAGGTAAAAAAGGAGCTGAAGGTGGTGTGGCATTAAGAAACACATTGGCCACTTTATCACAAGGGCGATTTTTACCTAAAGATGTGCAAAAAGAACTCAGCGGTGCAGGGATAAAAATAGCGGATCTTACAGATAACTCCAAAACATTGGCAGAACGGTTAACACCCCTTAAATCCATTATGCATGACCAGTCATTAGTGACTAAAATATTTGGTAGAGAAAATAGTAATGCAGCCATTGCCTTAGTCTCAGGGATTACAGAAATGGAACGATTAACAACTGCTATTACAGGAACAAATACAGCCTATGAGCAAGCAGCCATTATTATGGAAGCTCCCGCAGAAAAAAATGCTCGATTAATGGCTGGCGTTGATGATTTTAAAATATCCTTATTTAATGCCACTAATGGTCTTTTAGGATATGTTTCGGTTATTGGTAAAACTGCCTTTGATATATCTAATTTAATACCACTTATGAGTGCTGCGGGTACGGTGTTTTCTTTTGTAACGAGTAAGCAAAAATTATTAGCCGCATGGACTGGTATTGTAAATGGGGCAACCATGGTATGGACAGCTGCACAATGGTTATTAAATGCCTCTTTTTGGGCTAATCCGATTACGTGGGTAATAGGCGGTATTATGGCACTAATTGCTGCGATCACATGGGTAGTTACAAGCACCGAGGGTTGGGGCAAAGCTTGGGATCATACGATCAATGCAGGTAAATTTCTTTTTAAAGCATTCGTAGAAGGTGTAAAATTGAATTTTAACACGGTTGTAAATTCTATTATGATAGGGATTAATGCCATTAAAATGGGATGGTATTCGTTTAAGGATGCCGTCGGTTTAGGGGATAGCTCCCAGAATCAAAATATAATCTCCAAAATTCAACAAGATACAGAAGCGCGAAAAAATGCAATTATAGAAGGGCAAAAAAAAGTAAGAGACTTAATAAAACAGAGTCGAATGGAGCAAGTATTAGCAGTAGGATCTATCAAATTAAAAGAAGATAGTCCTTTAAACACTAGTATTTCAGGAATTAAAGCACCCTCTATTCCAGGGATAACAACTCCTTCCTCATCGGATTTTAAAACAGATCCGACAACCTTAGCAGGTAAAAAAACAAATACCGCAATCGCTACAGGCGGAACAAAACACCAATATATAACCATTCGTATGGATAATCTAATTGGTGAAATTAAAAATAGTATGAAAGATAGTAGTGATATAAAAGCAGTAACAGACCAAACCGCAGACGCCCTTCTTAGAGTATTAGCAATGGCAGCAACAGCAGGAAATTAAAAAAGTATGAGTTTAGACAATCAAGATATATTATTTGCATCCTTATTAGGCAATCAAATTTCTAAATCTATACCCAGATTTGATGCCGTACAAAATGAACTAATAAAGCACGTATTACCACCTATTCCTTTTTTACCTATAAAAAATAAAACAGGCATAACAGAGGTTGAAACGGAAGCACATGAGCCTCTTTGGGAAGCGGATAAACCCACACCCATAGAAAAACAATTTTTCCCGTTGTCTTTTATATTAGACGAAAATAGGTCAAAAATATACTTTACCATATGAACCTATGATTACCATTAGTGGTAGCCATACGATTATAAAAAGAAATGTAGCTAAGTCTAATAAAATGATTGGTACTGTTAAGGAACGTTGGTCTCAAAATGATTACGAGATTACCATTACAGGTGTTTTAATTGGCTCCATAATGACGGGAAATATAAGCGATTGTTATCCTACTAGCGATTTTGAAAAGTTGAAAAAACACTTACACTGCTAAAAAGCACTTCGGGTATTTTGTTCACCATTAGAACAATTAGGGATTAATCAGATTGTAGTTGAATCGTTTACTTTTCCTTTTACCAAAGGAGAGAATGTACAAGCCTATGAAATTAAGGCTTATTCAGATCATGCACATAATCTTTTAATACCCATTACAGAAGATGTATAATACTATGGACTGGTATATTGGTTTTAATACGAATGGTCAAAGATACCGTTTGGGAGTTCTTGCTCAATGTGAGATTCATACCTCCGTTGATAATCTAACGGATACCGCTACCATTGTATTGCCAGAGGCTAATATGAATAAAGTACATCAAATAGAAAAATATATTAAAAGAGGTACTACGGTTAATATTAAACTAGGGTATAATGGGGAATTAAAAACGGAATTTGTAGGCTATATAAAAGAGATTACCACCAATGATAGCGCATTAAAAATTGTATGTGAAGATGCCTTATTCTTATTTAGAAAATCTATCCAGGATAAAGAATTAAAACCCACTACGATTAAACAAATAGCCCAATTGCTAGTCGATCAAGTAGACAAGTCTTATCAAGTGAAATGTGATTATGGTATTGTGTATGAAAAATTTGTAATTCATCAAGCCACCGCCTTTGATGTATTAAAAAAGATACAAGAAGAAACCAAGGCTAATATTTATTTTAATACAGAAAAAAAAGAGTTACACATTCACCCTCCCTATATAGAAAAAGGGGGGACAGTAGCGTATTCTTTTCAACAAAATATAGAACAGAGTAGTCTGGAGTATAAAAAAGCAATTAATAAAAAAGTAGAAATAACCGTTGAGTCTATCGATAGTAATGGAAAGGTTAAAAAAATAACGGAAGGAACAACTGGAGGCGATAAAATATCCTTAAAAGTTGGTGCAATGTCCGAAAATGACATGCGAAAAATAGCAAATGCAGAATTAATAAAACGTAATTCTGACGGATACGATGGGAGTTTTGATGCTTGGTTAGTGCCTTTTG
>CAVYIL010000186.1:0-19384 GCA_963768325.1 uncultured Flavobacteriaceae bacterium
AAGAGAACTCGCCGACCCTCAGCCGCCCTCGTGCTTAGCTGCGGTGCCGGACAACGGCTCCTTCATTGTAACGCAGACGAAGTGGAGAACACCCATGAAGAAGTGGCCCCGCATGATTTGTCTTTGGATGGTTGTAGCGAGCATGGTTGTCGTCAGTTCGGCTCACGCCGGAAAAGGCGGCAAACGACCAAAGGATGATCCTCCAACGGCGCCAGTCGCATACGAAATTACGTGGCTGGACGATGCTGACTTCGGCGGTAACCGCATTGATACCTTCTATGTTTTTTTTTTTTATTAAAATAAATTATACTAAATTAAATATAAATTTTAGTTATTAAACTTAGTTGTACATTTAAGGGTTTATAATTTTTATGCTTAAAATTTTATATAAAAATTGTCCAAGATATTTTATAACTAAATTTTATAATAGAATTAGTGGAATCCCCTTGAGGGGATGGAAGACAAAATATGATTGGCTTGTCCAATCATCTGTTTTTATCACAATTCAATGATAAAAATAATTTTATATAATATTTATGAATCCATCACTAAAAATTATATAATAAATAGTCTGAGCCATAATTTGTTTTTTCCACATCTGGGTCCTTATATTGTATTAAAACCTATATACTTAAAGAATTTTAAATTATATAAAAAAATATATAAAAAAGGGGGGCGTCAATCCTGTGGTATAGGGGATAAAACTATAAAAGAAATATGAGAACTATTTTTATTTTTGATATTTAATGATATAAAGAATATATAAAACTATATAAAAAAATAAAAATATATAATAAGTAATATAGAATATGAGAAATAAAGGCTCCAAAACTTCAAAAATTAGATATAAACTTGAGTTATATAATGTCATCACAAAACGCCCAATGCATACTCAGTTGTTTTCAAAACTATCAGATATTGCAGATATATTAGATATGAATTACCAACAGGTACAGGCTATAAAATACGGTAAAAATAAAAAAATGGAGAAATATATTAAAATCACTTTACTATGAGTATTTTACACACTAGGGGCCTGGTAGTTTATATACTTAATAAATTATATGAAAAACTATATAAAGAAATAAAACTATATAATATTATATACAAAGAAAATGTCAAAAAATAAAGAAACTAAATATTTAAGAAAAAAAATAAAAAAATATAAAAAGAAGGTTACCAAGCAATTAAACTTTATACAGAATAGAAAATATAAAACTAAACCAGTATATAATTCTAAGTTATATAAAGAAGATTCCAGAGTACTTATTAGATATGAAGATAATGTAGAATATCTAGTAGAAAAATTATCACAAACATATGTAAAAAAATATAAATTACCTAAAAATTACATTTGTTTAAATGACTTTATAGTTATGCATAAAATAAGATGTGAAGATTTTTCAAAAAATGAATTGGCTATATATATTAAACAATTGAGAAATGTATATATAGAGGGTTTAACATTAAAACAAAAGAAAAGAGTAAAAGCAGAAGATAGACTATATATGATGTATATGAATCCCATAAGTAAAGATGAAATAACATATCACCGTTATTATCATGATGAGGATTAGACTTAAAGATTATTTATATATTTTATTATAATATGGAATATACAAATTTTATACTAACTAAAATAATAAAATTAGAAAAAAGAGTACATGATCTAGAAACAAGACTTTCATTATATGAGACTAGTAACATGAAGAACAAATTACCTACAAAAATATTCACTGGTCATTGTAATATATGTAATGAGTATTTTATAGCATCAGAGAAATTTAAAAAATATTGTGGTAAATGTGTAAAAAAAGAAATCATGACCAGAAATGACTTAAATTAGAATGAACTACTATCTCCTTATTATTAGTTTTCATGGTATATTTTATTAATGTACCATTGAAATTATGATTTATATTAACTTTATAAATCTTACATATTAACATCAAAACAGGGTCAAATGAGCTACAATCATATCCATTATTTGTATCCTTTATCTCATTAATTCTTTTAATATTCTCTCTTTGCATTATAAGGGTAGGTTTTACACCATTAACTGATACTTTACAATTTCTCTTGTTAAAATATTTAACAATACCTAATAATTCATCTGGAGTAACATTATTAATTAATCCATTTCTGTTTAAAATATTAATTAATCCACTCCAAAAACAACTCATTATTATTATATAAGTATATATTATATGTTAGCATCACAATTAATTCCACAAAGAACTGACACATTTAAAAGACAGTTGGGGTCAGGATTACATCAAACAAATATTAGACAGTCTAAAAGATATCATGTAGAAAATGTAAAACTAGATCCCAATCAAAAGTATCTCTACAGAAAAACAAATAGAGGTAGAAAACTATATTATGAAGTAGAACCATATTCTAGATTAAAATTTATGGCAAAAAAAAATATACCTGGTTATATTGCAAAAGAAGAAGGTATTGAAAAAATAGCAAAACAAGAAAAAACATTAAAAAAACTACAAAAGAAAATATACAAGAAACAAACTAAAGATATTAAGAAACTAATGAAAGAACATGAACAATTAAAGAAACAACCAAAAAAGAAAGTAAAAAAGAAAGTAAAAAAGAAAGTAAAAAAGAAAAAGAAAAAGAAAAAGAAAAAGATTATCATAATATCAAAAGAAAATCGAATTGAGTTAAAACCAGAATTTAGTGAAGATGAATTAAATATTCATAGAAAAATTTTAAATTTAGGTAGACATGTATTTCATAAGTCAGACACAAAAAGAATAAAAAAAATAATAATGATATTTAAAAAAAAGAAATATCTTGATAAGAAAGACTATTTAATACCTTTTGAAACAATATCGGGATACACAGAAAATGAATTCACACATCCATCAAGGGATTATGAAGAGAGTGAACAAATTATTGAAAACGGGTTTGAAATTGCAGGATTCGTTAAAAAAATAATAGCATCAAAATTATATGAATTAACAAAAAAAGAAATAAAAAATGTGAAAAGAAATATATTAGAAGGAGAAGCTAGTCTAGAGAATTTTATGGATAACCTTAGGGACGAATTCTAATAATTTGTATATCTATTATATAAATGAATACACAAATTGGATATGGTATTAAAAAAAAAAATAGTTTATTGAATTTCTTAAATAAATACAGAAGGAGAACAGGACAATTTAATGTTGTGGAATTTGGAGATGTTGTACATAGAGGAGCATATAAAATACCTGACAATAAATACAATCAATTTCTTAAATTATACAGTAAAGAAATGGGTAAAAGGGAATTAAATTTCATAGAATCCTCAAAACATACAGGCCCACTTATAATAGATATAGACTGGGGATTTAAAACAAAAAAAAGACATTATAAATTTAAAGATATTAGGAAATTAATAAAAATAATAAATGGAGTATTAAGAAAATATTATAGAGTAAACGGGAATTTAAAGGCATTTGTATTAGAAAAGCCACATCCAACAAAAAAGAAAGAAGGTAAATATAAAGATGGTGTACATATTATATATCCATTCATGGCATTAACAATCCCAGCAAGATATTTAATAATACATGAAACAAAAGAACAGATACAAAAACAAAATCTATTTAAAACAATACCACATTCAAATTCGATCCATGATGTCTTTGACATGATAATAGTAGAAAATGTAGGTTTTATCATGTTCGGTTCAAAAAAACATATGGGTCAAGATTATAATTTATCATGGGTGTTTAATTCTGATCTTAGTTTAGATAACAAAAAGAAATATCCAAAAAAGATATTACCTGCATTATTTAGTAATAGAAAATTTAGTGATAAGGACAGAACTAAATTAAAAAATAATATTGATTTTAAGAAATATGTAAATAAACTACAGAGAATGTTTATATTATACAATACAGTAAGACAAAAACTAATTGGTGGACCATTAAAACAAATGAAAACTGAAGATATAATGGAACTGGTAAATAAAATAAGAAAACATATTAAAGAAAAAGAAAAAAAGAAAAAAGGAAAATCAAAATACAAAAAAGAATTCATAGACTATGAAATAAACAATATGAATATGTCACTAGCAGAATTATTTAACGAACTAGAACATAGAGAAGGTTTTTTTGATTATTAATTAAATAATATATATACTATTTAATTAACATTTTAGTATTAGCTTGTATCACGAAGATCACCGTCATCCTCTATTTGAAGGTCATTATCCAACATAGCCTTGTGTTTCATATCAAAATACCACCCTGCAGGCATTCTATCTATTTCACTTAATGGAACAGGTCTAAATTCATAATCCTCATCAGATCTAGGACCAGTAGATACATATTTCCACATTGGATTTTGTAGGGTCAAAGTACCATTAGTATTTTGTAAATTAGTTTTTAAAAGATGTGTTCTAATTAAAAAACCATTAAAGGCTGATCTCCTATCACTAATTTGGTCGGTATCCATATACTTAGTATCAAATAATAATTTATAATCAGTTGGGAACCCAGAAGATACCAATGTTCTAAATATTTTTTGTAATTGTTCTACAGTTGCATTATTTAAATCCCTTTGTTTACCTAATACATCACCGAGTAATTCGATCATTAATTTTATTTGTTTATCGTCCTCGGTTTGATGAGCTCCTAACATTTTTCCTAATATACTAATAATACCATCAAATGGTTCAGGAAATTTACCAATTCTTACCTTTTTACCGAATTCTTCCTCTTCAAATTTCCTTTTACCCTCTAATCCTTCTAATCTACCTAATCTAGGTTCTATATCATAATCAAAATAGTTAAGTTGTTTTAGTTTTCTGTTAATCATTGTTTTATATATTATGTTTATATAATTATTACAGTTATTGTTCCATATTCAAAATAGTAAACCCATTAGCTCTGAATGGATAGGGTGTATTTCTGGTTAAATCAAACCAGATTGTATCAAATTGTCCCCTTACATTTCTATTATATAATCTATTTAATTTGTCCACAGTCAACCCTATTTTTTGAGATATTGTTTTTCTACTTGTTTCATCTTTACTTTTTCCTAAAATCACTACATTAGAGCATCTTCTAACTATTACAGGACATTCATAAAAATCTTGGGTACATAGGATAACTGTAATATTCCTATGTGTGCTCCAGTTAGAAAAGATTTTCATTAAACGGTGATTCTGAATTTTATTATTTCTACCTTTTAAATCAACGTCATCTATCAATACCAATGTTTTTTGATCTCTATCAAAAAATTCTCCAGGTGGTATCTTTCCTAATATCTCAGCGTCAACATCATCAAATTCTCTAGTTTCTGGATCCTCACTAATTACAACCATTCTTTCAAAAGATGGTTTTTGATGTAAAAGCAGATTTTTTGCTATATTTCCCTTTCCAATATTAGGTTCACCACATATTACAATTCTCGCTGGATGGGGTATGTTTAATGGATCTCTTGCTCTATTTTTAGTCCATGTTTCATGCCAGTTCTTATTCTTATTCTTAAAAACTAATAATCTATTAGGTAATTTCTTCTTCTTTATCTTCTTTCTCCTCTTTTTAGGCATAATCTATATATTAGCTTTACATAAAAATATAGTATGGTTTATTAACGTATAGTATACATCATAAATAAATATATAGATTATATTATATACATGAGTGATAAAGAAGAAGGAACAATTTTAAAAAAGGGTGACTATATCAAATCACCAACTAGTGGTAGAATGATTAAGGTCCATGGGAGAGCCTACAATAAGCTAATAGCACAGGGAAAAATTAAAAATCCTATAAATGTGATTGATCCAGATGATTTAGGAGAATATAATGAAGAAAATCTAAAAAAAGTAGTTGTACCTAAAAATAAATATGCTGTAAAAGGTAGAGGTAAATATAAAGGTAAAATAACTACAGCATATAAAAGGGGATCATCTAAACCAAAAAAACAAACACAAAAAGATAGAATGATGGATTTATTAAAGAATTTATCTGAGGAGGAAATAATGCAACTTATTGGTGAAGATCAAAAAGGCATTGAATATGATGATATGGGAGATTATAATAATAATGATGAATCAGAAGAGGAAGAAGATGAGGAAGAAGATGAGGAAGATTATGATGACGAAGAATCAGAAGAAGATGAGGAAGAAGAAGATGAGGAAGATTATGAAGAAGAAGAAGATTATGAAGAATTAGATGATGATGGAGATTATGGATTAGAATAAATAAAACAAAATAATAATATACATATAGTATATAAGACAAATGCTAAAAAAACAAATTGACTTTATAGTAAGCTCTAATCCATTAAATGGAGCACTAAATTTATCTTCTGATGGTTCAACTTTTAATGTTCAATATGAAGAACCGTTAACAATTCCTAAAGAAGCTAAAAATGTTACAGTAGAAGTTCAAAATGCGGAAATCTGGTGGACAGTACCCAATGTAATAACTGGCGAAAATGATAAATTTAGATTGATAGATACAAACGCGGGATCAAATCCATCAGGTACAGCATATACAGGTACCGTAACTATTCCAGAAGGATTATATGATTTATCAGCATTATCAAATACCCTAGAGACTCTCTTAGTTAATGCTGGTTCTGCTCAAGGCACATTTACTCTATCAGCAGACGAAGCCACACAAAAGGTCCAAATTATCTTTAATAATACAGGTGTTAGTATCGATTTTACAATTGCAAATTCATGCAGAGATTTATTAGGATGGACTAGTGTGGTTGTTGGACCTCATGATCCAGTCCCATATACTGACACGGCCCCAAACATAGCCTCGTTCAACCAAATCAATTACTTTTTAATCCACTCAGACCTAGTAGATAGAGGATTAAGATATAATAATAAATATAGTCAGATTATGACACAAGTTTTAATTGATGTATCACCTGGATCACAAATTACATATACACCACAGTGGCCTGCTGTAACTGATGGATCACATTTAAGAGGTGCAAAACGTAATTATTTTAGATACTGGCTAACTGATGATCAAGATAGATTAGTAAATACAGCAAGTGAATACTGGTCAGCTCGTATAGTAATAAAATATTATATTCCTATTGAACTAGCATAAGAAGAAAACCTATTAATTATATTTTATTTTCAAATCTAAAATAAAATGTATATAGAGTATATAAAGAACATGTTTAACATTCCGTCTAGACGACAACATTTAGATTCATTACCAAAAAAAGGTTATAGTTATGTAGTGGATGAAAAAATACCAAATTATCATGATGGATCGATTATAACAAATCAAGGAGGTCAAGGAGTAGCAGATGTATTCAAAAAAGTTTTTGGTGGAATATCACCAATGAAAATAGCAGATAGAGCAATATCTGGCAGAGTACCAACTAAATTAAAAACTATGATAAATATGAGATCTGGAATTAAAAATGCAAGACCAGCTTTTAAAGGTGAAAAACACCCATTAAGTAGAGTAAATAATAGAATCGCTTTTAATAATTATTTAGGTCCTAATACTTCAGTTTCTGAACGGTTGTTAAGAGGTGATAAACCTATTTCAAAAAGCGATAAAGCAGGATATGCACATGATTTAAGATTTGCCACAGTGTCAAGAGATCCAAAAAAAGGAGTACCATATTTAAGAGATGCGGACAGAAAATTTATATCAAAACTAAAACAACTAGAAAGTCAAGGAGAACCAAAATTAAATACAAGAGTAGGAATTAGAGGAATCCAATTAAAAAATAGGTTAGAAGATAAAGGTATAATATCAAGAACAAAATTTCTTAATCCTATGACTGATAATGATCCAGCAAAACCAATTGCCATACGAGAATTGTCAAGATTAGAACAGGAGGGTTACGGTCAAGTTTTACCTGGTGAAAAATTGAAAAAGAAAGTAATGAGACAATTAAAAAAAGATAAATTAACAAGACATGGTAGAGAAATGCCAAATGAAAAAGGTAAACAATTAGGAGGAAAAAGATTTAATTTCAAGGATTTAAAGAATAAAATGAAAAGACCAACTAGACCAAAACAAAGTGGACCTCCTAGAATTGGACAATTAACTTTACCATTTAAAAGTATATCAGCTCCAATGTTAATAGCACGATTAATGACAAAACAGATTGTACCAACATTAATAGGACAGATTGCAAAAAAAACTGGGATAAAACCTAAAATGATTGGATCAGGTTATAAAGCTAAAATGATGAAATTGGTCGAAAGAGATATGAGGTCAGCTTTACAGAAAAGGACAAAAATGAATTCTGATGTTATGGCAATGAAAGGGGGAGCTGTTGGAATTGGGACCTTAATTACATTGGCAAGTTTAGCAGGATCAGTAGGAATACCAATAGTAACATCAATAGGTAAAAAGATAGTTCCAAAGTTGATAGGTCTGTTCAAGAAACTTAAAGCTAAGAGAAACGCAAAAAAAGGTAGTGGAATTAATATATCTGGTGGTGCGTTTATGGATGGACTTAAAGAAGCATTTGGTAAGGCGATATGGCCTATTTTTAAAATGTTTTCTAAAATGGTAATAGCAGATTATAAACGTACAAAAGGGGGTTCTCTCAAGTTGTCAGGGATGGGAATCGGTGTAGTAGGTGGATCTCTTAAGAAATTAGTAAAATTCATAAAAAGATCTAGTAAAAATTTTGTAGGATTAGCTTCTAGAGGTATTAAAGGAGTAAAAAAAGGTATTAAAACCACTAAAAGAATTGTTAAAGGAGTAAAAAAAGGTGTTAAGATAACTAAAGGAATTATTAAAGATGTAAAAGGAATCAAAAGTGTTAAAGATGTAGGTAAGATTATTTTAAATAAAGCACTACCTTCACTAATAAGTATGATAAGAAAGAAG
The DNA here is from genome assembly GCA_963768325.1 of uncultured Flavobacteriaceae bacterium. Classification (GTDB taxonomy): domain Bacteria; phylum Bacteroidota; class Bacteroidia; order Flavobacteriales; family Flavobacteriaceae; genus Aquimarina. Next base: position 8,841 of record CAVYIL010000186.1, read on the forward strand.
ACAGGTATAGAACCGACAATGATGGGGTCAGGAATGAAAAGAGACTTATTAAGAGAAATAACAATTGAATTAAGAAAAAAACAAGGTGGGGGATCAATTGGTTCATTATTAGCATTAGGAGCAAAAGGGGCAGTTAAATTAGCTCCCATAGTTTTACCTCTAGTAATGAAATTAGGAGAAAAGATATTACCAAAATTATTACAACTATTTAAAAGAAGAAAAACAAAAGGAGGTTCATTATTTACGAAATTACCAAGTGGAGAAATAATAGGACCATTAAGGAAACTATTAGGAAATATTATATTAAAAGTTATGGGTAAAATGTTTAATAATTTAAAAAAAGGTGCACAAGCAGGACAAGGTATACAAGATTTTGTTAAAAAGATAAGTTCTAAATTTGTTGATGCTTTTAAAATGGTTATGTCTCCAGAATTTAGAAAGGGATTCAAAAAAGGATTCACTGGTGTATTTAAGGAAACAGGTAAAATAGCAGGACCAATTATTAAAGAAGCAGGACCTATATTAATTAAACAAGGTCTTCCATTATTATTAAAAGCATTGGTAAAGAAATAATATAATAATATAGTTTTAATTAGTTTTATTAGTTTTATTTTAATGGATATAATAATCATTAAAATATTATATAGACAGTATATATAAACAAAATGACTACAATTTTCGATTTAAAGAATGACATTAACGAACTTCCTAGTATTAACTCCAACATCGTAAATTATAGATACAGAGAGGTTAACTGTATAAGAGATGTGACAAATGATGCATTTCCAAATGGTCTTCAACATTTCCGTTGGACTGTACCAAGAAATGAATGGTGGGTCCCTGCTAGAAGCTATTTTAAGCTTCGGGGAACAATAACAAGAGGAACTGGTGTACCAATGACTCGAGAAATGGGTATAGCTCCAGCAATGGGCTTTATGGCTAATTTGTACCAATCAGGAAGAATAAAACTAAATCAAAATGATATTTCAGTTATAGAAAACTTTTTCGCACAAATAGATTCTCTTGAAACAAGAATGAGTAAAAGTAAGGCATGGTTAGATGGAATAGGTGCATCCATTAATTGGTGGGATGCTAGTTATCAAAACAGATTAGAAGATATAGTACCTGATGGTGTTAAAAGTTCAGAAAAGGTTATTGATAAAATAACTATGGGGTTTGCTTCCGCAAATACAATTGCATATACTAATGATACAAGAACATTAACTTGGGTATTAGGTGGAGGTGCAACTGTTACAGATATCAGAGATGTTATTTCGGTAGGTGATATAATAAGATTACCTAGTGGTCAATCTGGAACAATTGCAACATTAGCATCCGCAACAACTGCTACAATTGCCTTACCCGCTTTAGGTGCTGATATTGCAGGATCTGCTGGACCTTTTCAAATTATTAGAAAAAATTCAACTACACCCGCTAGACGTGTTACTGGGTTCGAAATTATATTTCAACCAAACATTGGACTTTTTAAGATAGATCATGCTTTACCACTTGGAGAGTACGAGATTGTGTTATCTCCTCATACTTCTTCGTCATATCAAATTAGAGCTGTCGAGTCCTTGGTATCAAGAACTCCTGGAACACTAGTTACGGAGTTTAAATTTGCAGTTAAAAGTTTATTTTTCTACGCTTCAACAATGACATCCAGTAATATTAGTAACGGCCGTTATTATATTGATCTTGACGAGGTTGTGTGTAATGTTAAACCTGCGTCTGGTAGTACTTCAGAGAATACTTTTGAGGTGTCACCTTCTACATATGCGCTTACTGTTGCATTTCAAGATGGAGGGGCTGGATCTTCTACAATATATCCTGCTAGTAAATTTGTTGTTAGAAATGGTACGGAGCGTAATATTACTAGTTTACAAGTCAGCTATGCTGGTGAAAATAAACCTATACCTAGGGCTAGTCTAGAATATGTAGCTGGAGGTGTTGATTATCTTGAACAACGATATATTGATACCCAAATGTATAATGGTAGATTTTTTGATAGTTCAGGTCCAGAATCACTACAGGATTGGTTGGATCGTGGACCATATTATTTTTTCGCATGGCCTAAAGATGGTTCTGATACGTCAACTACTGCCACTATTAGATATAATTTCTCTGGTGCTGATGATGCTAATAGACAGATGTTACTATTCCACCACAAAAAACGGGTAGCTGTAGTGACTGTAGCTAATTCAGAGGTTGTGAATGTTGAGGTGTACGATCGATAAGTTTCCGAAAACTACTTAGTGACAACGTCATATCAAAATAATAAATATATAATTAATATGTTAATATATAATATACTAATTAAATGTCAAGACCTACACTATCAGAAATGAAATATAAGAAATATGGAGGTAAAGGTTCTGGAACTAAAAGACCTGCTCTTAGAGAAATGAATATGAAAAAGGGTAAGGGTGCATTAAAATTAAGCGGTCAAGGTGCATTAAAATTAAGTGGTCAAGGTGCATTATCTATAGCTGGAGGAGCTATTAAAATGTCTGGACAAAGTGAAAACTTTAAAAAATTAAGTAAAGCCGAACAAAAAAGAGTATTGGCTTCAGTATTAAAAATGTTACGTAGAAAAAAACAAATGGGGGGATTGAAAATAGGAGCATTGGATTTATCTATGTTACCTGATATTGGATCTGCTATAAGTGGAGTATTAGCTCCAAAATCGGCATTAGGTAGACTTATTAGAAAAGAACTATTAAAACTAATAGGTATTAGAGGTGATGGTGTTGGTGTATGTGGTGGATCTGTAAAAAGACCAACATTAAGTGAAAAAAAATCATATAGAGCTGGAAAGAAAGGTGGGGGTAAGAAAACCTCAAACTGGATACAACATGTTAAGACTGTTGCCAAACAAAAAGGTATATCTTATAAGGAAGCATTGAAAGTTGCAAAATCAAGTTATAGAAAATAATGTATACTAAATATATAATGAGTGAATCTAAGGCATTAAAAATATACAATATGGTATTAAATCATATTGTTAGTAAAATAGGTAATGATACTACTTATAATGATACATTAGATTTACTAGGTAAAAGATTACTAGGTAAAGAATGGTCAGGAGTTTATGCTGTAGATAAAGTTAAATTTCCAGGTAATACCAAATATGCTGTAGTGAATTTAGATAATAGTAATGAACCAGGTTCTCATTGGACATCATGGGTTAAAAGATCTGATGGTAAAATAGATTTCTATGATTCATTCGGTAGACCTGCCTATAAAATATTGAATATAAAAGGAAAAGGTAAATTCAATAACTCAGATTTAGATAAAGAGCAAGCAATTAAAGAAAATAATTGTGGGCAACGTTCCTTATCTTGGTTATGGGTCTATAAATATTTTGGGCGAAAAATAGCCATGTTGATTTAAAAATCGTAAATTAATATTAATATAATAATAATGTTATATTAATATATACAATGACAGACAAATTCTTAGGTACAGGAGGCGGAGGTGGTAATATAACTAATGGATCTTTAAATATTCTTGGTGCCACAATATCGGCTATAAATTTAAATCCAAGTAAAGCAATGAAAACTGATGCTCTCGGTAGAATATACAGTACTAATCTTTCTATATCTGATATTACAGGTTTGACTTCTTCTAATTGGAATAGAACAATAGGAACACCAAATTTATTAGTTCCTGTTAATAGTGGTGATTATTTGGGAGTCGATAATATCAGAACAGAGGATGGAACTAATGAGATTATAATTCATAATAAATTACAATATGCTAATACTGAAACTATTTCAGATGATAAGGATGTTGCCACAAAAGAATATGTAGATTCACAATTAGAAGGAGAAAATCACTGGGATGACGACCCGGGTAATAATAAGATCATACCATATACTACTGGTAGAGGTTTGGGGGTAAATTTTATTACTACTGAAGATGGAACTGGTACTATGAGTGTAGTAAATAATCTACAATATACTACAACAATTACACCATCAGATGATAAAGATATAGCAACAAAAAAATATGTTGATGATAACACACCATCAACTTATTGGAGTAGGGTTTTAAATACTATTTCTCCAACAACGAGTGGTGATACAGTCCAAGCAGATAAAATAGAAGGTCAGACATTATCAACAACTACAGATATAGGAAGTATGAGAATAGATACATCGGTTGCGGGTGAAACATCTATAACTAATACAGCGTCCGCGATTATTAATACTATAGCGTTGCCTGTGACTGGATTCGGTGGTGGTATAAGTATAAGAAGAACTACAACTACTCCTCTAGCTTCTGTTTCATATAATTCAATAGGTGGATTAGAATGGTATACTGGTATGTGGACGGGATCGGATGATTTTGTTATATACGATGCCACAGATACAAAAAATTGCTTAATTATATCAGCAATAGATCAAAAAATAAGTATACCACACGGTTTGAAAGTAAACACAATAGAAGATTTTTCAGGTGGTCTTATTACTTTGACAGATAGTGTATTAATAAATAACACTGGCAATGATTCAGTTTTAACACTTAATAAAGCAAATGACTCAGATGATGCTAGTATTTTATTTAATAGTAATTCTATTAATAAATATAGTATAACCGTAGATTCCGCCAATTCATTTAAAATAACAGATGCAGACGGTACAAATATATATTTTGAAATTGATGGGGCTAATGATGATGTATTTATTAATGGACCCCTACAAATAAATAGCACAACATCAGACGGCGCAAGTCTAGACATTCGGGGAAATAGTAACGGAGAAGCATTGGTTAATATACTAAGAGATGATAATACAGGAAAAAGAGCTCAAATTAGAATTGGTAATAGTATTTCGGAATGGTCTCTAGGAAATCAAGTGAATACTAATAACTTTAGTATCGTTAGTGGTTTATCAGGAAATGTGCCATTAGTTATTAATAGTACAACTGACTTAATAACAACAACCCAACAGAATATAAAACATACTGGTGGGGGTGTTGGGTTAGTTGTGCAAGGTGATACCTTAAACGGTAATGCATATGCACAAGTAAACAGAACGAATACAGGCTCAAGTAATGCATTTTTTGAATATAGGACGGCAAATACTCGAAATTGGTATTTAGGTTTAGAAAATGGGGGTAATAATTATGAAATAACTAATGATAATACAAATCATATAGTTTTATCTGCAAATTATACCACAGATGTATGCTCATTTTATGCTCATCCCGTCGGTCCAAGTTCTGCGCCAACAAATGACTATCAACTAGCGAATAAAAAATATGTAGACGATAGCGTGGGGGGTGTTGGTTTATGGCAAGATGTGGCATCGACTTATATAGAGCCTAATCCAAATAGATTAGTCAGACTTACACGTGATTTATCAGTAGCTCAAAATGCATCCAGTAATTCATTTATTTATTTAGATAAATCTAATGTAAAGGAGGCTAAAATTATATTTAATGTGGCATCAGCACAAAGATGGGTATTAGGAGATGATACAGATAATTTATTTAAATTAACTGGTCCATTAGGTAATATATTTGATTGTAATAATGCGGGAACTAATACATTTAATATAAATTCTACCATTGTAAAAATGCCGAATGTATACGGTGATCTTGTCAGTGGGGGTATTGCAATGTATATGAAAACTGATGGACAAATAGGTACATCAATATCATTAAGAGAAGTAAAAGATAATATTATACCAATAGGTGACAAATACGATGATTTAATATATAATACTGAAATAGTTAACTTTAATTTTAAGGGTGAGACTGATATAGAAATCGGTTCTATAGCTGACGATGTTGAACAATTAAAAAATGGAAAAGATTTATGCTTTTATAAAGATGGAAAACTACGAGGTATTAGATATGAAAGATACGTACCTTTATTAATTGATATTGTAAAGAAACATAAAAAGAAAATTAACAGTATGGAGAAAAGATTAAAAATGTATGAAAACGAAAATATGGCATTAAATGAACAAATAAGATTAATTTGTTCAAGATTAGAAATATTAGAAGGTTAATATATAATATAATAATATATGAGCGGACTCGAAACTGGGATATTAGTTGTTCAAATAGTTGGTTTGTCTGTAGCTATAGGATATGGTTGTTTTGTAATATTATACCATCTTGGAAAAAATATGTATAAGTATTATATAAAGAAAATGTCAAAACCAGAAGAGGAAATTAAATTAGAATATCCGTCTGTTCCAATTGGAATTGATGAGGTAAGAATTATACCAGCAAAAGATATGATGAAAATGCAAAGTTATAAAAGAACACACCAAAAGACACTTAGATCTAACAAAGAGAAAAAGAATATAATGGGATTAATTATGAAAGCGAATAATGAGGGTAAAACTGAGATAATAATAAAAAAGAAAAATTTACCGAAACCAATGAAATATGAACTTAGAAAAAATGGTTATCTCGTTGATAAACTTAAGAAAGGTTGTATTCCTGTGGTAGGTAAAAGTATGAGACTTATTAAATGGGGTCTTGATGTAGGAGAAGGAATTATTGATGATTTGGGTGATATACCAATGCAAGGTTTATAAATTTAAAATAATTAAATTACTTATTTTAGACTAAAAAAGAAATTATAAATGGGTTAAATATTGTATATTTTATTCTATTATATATATAGAATGAAGAGTTACGAATCACTAAATGTTTATGTTGATAATAAAAAGGGAAAGGTACGCGCAACAACGTTATTTATAGATGATACTAAATTAATATTTAGTTGTCCTACTGAGTCATGGGAAGTTCCAAAAAACGAAATTAAGAATGTTGAAATGCCGTTCGATCATAATGTATTATTTAAAAGATATAATATGTACGATCATATTGTTGTTCAATATTGGATACACTGTTTTAATATTGATATAGCCAATAAAATTTATGAATTACTATCAAATAATTAATAAATCTCTCGCAGTTAAATATGTATCTGTACCACTTATTGATGATTTGGGTGATATACCAATGCAAGGTTTATAAATTTAAAATAATTAAATTACTTATTTTAAACTATTTTTAATGATATAATTATAACTATCCATTTGATCATAATTCATTTTTAATATATGTTTTATTATAATATCCTTATCCATAAAATATATCAATTCTTCTAATTTTCTTTTCATTTTATCCTCTTTTGGGTCCCTTATTGGTAATAAGTCAATTACTTTTTTAAACTTATACAATGATTTTTTTATCTTCATACATTCATCCATTTATATTATATATTCATATATTATATAATGAACTTTCTAGGTAAAGGTATTAAGTATTTAAATATATATAAAAAGTATTATAGACGTAAATATCAGAAAAATTTTGAGAATACAGTATTGAAATATGTAAATGATAATCAGTATATAAATGTTGAACGATCCAGTTGTAAGAGATATTATATAGATAGAAAACTAAAGATTATATTTAGGATGGATTATAGAACTAGTTACAAGATGGGATATAAAAATTATGAACAAACATTAGAGTGTCATATGAAATCATACTTAAAGGATTATCATGTGATTGTTATTAATTTATATATAAATTGGGATAATCCACGTATTGATATGGAAGAAGTCACACAGTGTTATTTATATTTAATGAGAGATCAGTACTTAAAGAAGAATGTAAATTGTGTTGTTGGTTGTTGAAATAATCGAATATTGTTTTCTTATTCATTATTTTTATATAATCAATATAATCCATTGTATTTTTTTTATAATTACAACCACAACAACATATTACACAATTAGTTTTTATATGTGCAATACTATTATCTATCCTATCTACTGAAAATTGGTCTTTTTTATTATTTTGAAAATTTTTTAATAATAATTGTTTTTTACAATAATGACATTTATTATTTTGTTTTAGTAGTTGTTGTTTTATCCATTCTATAGATACATAATTATCTTTTTTATATTCCCTTTTATATTTTTTATCTGCTACCTTATAAGTTTGTATCTTAGCCTTACATATTTTTTCAAAATTATTATATCTTTTTGTCTTTAAGATTTCTTTATTATCTACATAGTATTTTTTTATCTTTTCTTTATTCTCTTTATAATATTTCTTTTTCTTTTCTTTATTTTCTGCATAATATGCTCTATAATTTGCTTTTATTGATTCACTATTTTTTTTATAGTGTTCTTTTCTTTTCTTTTCTATTTGTTCCTTATTTTTTTTATTGTAAATCTTAATATTTTTTAATATTTTATCTTTATGTTTTTCATAATATTCTTTATGTTTTTTATCCATTTGTTCCCTTTTTTCTGGTATTTGTCTATATTTTCTGTAATATTCCTTCATATATTTTCTCCCCTTCTCTGACATTTTGTATTTTTCTTTCACCATTTTATTTTTTCTATATATATAATGTAGAAAAAAATAAATAAATTAAATTTTGATATATATTTGACTGCTTTTTTTTGCTCTTGATAATGCTGTATAAATTATATCAACTGACATTCTTTTTATATCATGAATTGTATATTTAGTATCAATTGTTTTCCCTTGATGAGAATGTACTGTGTGATATGATTTCAACTGTTTTCCTGTATTATGATAATATGTCAAATTAATATCGGTTTTTGATTTAGTAGTTGTTTTAAAGTTTTTAAGTACATATTTTATCACTTTCGGTTTATTTTTAAAATGTTTTATTATATACTCTAATTTATCATATAATTCTTTTGTATATCTTGAATGTTTATGCCATTTTAATTTTATAACATTATGATCAATTAATGATAATACATAATCAGATATTAACCATGTACCAATATATGCATCAACACTTTTACATTGATATTTATCTCCTACGAATATGAATTGACATTTTGTATTATTCTTGATATATTCAATATATTTATAGATATTTTGTGTTGATTGGCTCATTTCATCTATGATACAATAATCAAATTTATTAAATTTTCTAATTAGACTATTTTTACTAAGAACACCAATTTTTAAAGCTCCTTGAATAGTTGAATCTCCTTCAATGAATTCATTATTTTCAATAGTTGTTGATGTTAATATATACTCTTTATTTTTTTTTTAAGATATGGAATTATTGTATTATTTATTAAATATGTTTTACCTAATCCTCCTTTATCAATTAAACCAAATGATTTATTTTTTTTAATTAATTTTTTGATATCACTTTTAGAATATATTTTAGTTTCTTTTATCGGTGTAATTATTGGTTCGTCAATATATTTATTTTTTTGAGTATGTTCGATCTCATCTACATCTATATAATCATCTTTTGTTTCCTTAATAAAATAGAAATTTTCTTTTTCTATCTTGAACTTTCCTAATTCTCCAGGTTTTCCGATTAGATTTATAGATTTATATTTTTTTGCTTTATCTAAAAAGATATATCCTAGTGAATCAGTTTTTATTGTATTTAGATATGCATTTTTATTTTTTTTAATAAATTGTTTATTGAAATTATATAAGGATATGTTGACTAATTCTTTTATTAATAAATTGGTTAATACACCTGTTTTTGTAATTATTAAATTTTTTGCAATAATGAGTTTATTATCTATAATTTGACAATCATTACCATATTTATATTGAAATGCTTCTGCTTCTTTATCTTTAATATTATCAAAAATTTGTTGTGTTATTTTTACTTTTTTTGATAACCAACCAATATAGCATCTGATAGTATCATGACTATAATTTTTTAATAATGATACATTTATTGTGTTCATTTGTTTGGTTATAAAACATTTTTTTATCTTTTTTAATCTATTTTCTTTTTTTATTATCTTTAATGTATATCCTGATATAAGACCATCACATGGAACTAAAATATCATCATATTTTTTATATGTACAATAATACCATCCCCAATTTACTATTTCTTGATCAATATATATTTCAAATTTATCATTTATAGTAGGTATTGAGTATTCTATATTTTCAATATGCATTTTTTGCGGATAACTTTTATTATCATCAAATTGAATATTATTTTCAATATTACTTGTTTTTAATCTAATATTATTAATATTATTAAAATATTCTAATGCTGTATCATTAAGATAACCTCTTAAATTTAATTGACTATCAATAACATTATATACACACTTAGATTTTGAATTAAATCTATCAATAATTTGTTTATTATGTTCATATGACATATCTAAATATATAATATTACTTTTATAATGCACATATTTATCACTATAATCAATCATTGTACATGTTTTTTTAATATGTTCTATAATATTTTCATAAAGACGAATATTATTAACAATTAACCTTTTATTTTTATATAATTGAATATCATCTACTTTATTAATTATAATTTCTTTACTTGACATATTTTTTTTTTCATTTTTACAACATATAGATGTTCATCATGTATAATATAATTTAGTTTTTTTCTTTGTGTTTTTTTTAGTTTACTTGCTTCCTGTTTTTCAAGAATATCTTCCGATATTTCCATACTAACAACTGGACAATTATAATATTCACAAACTTTAAATATTTCTTTGGAATTAAATCCCTGA
>CAVYIL010000187.1:0-4668 GCA_963768325.1 uncultured Flavobacteriaceae bacterium
AATAATAATTTATTCGATTAATTAAAATCAGATGTGTCGGCCAGGTTGCTTAAGGCAATACCTAGACCTCGGCCTAATAATATGGATATAGTAGAACAATGAATTAATAGAACAATAATTTTAGAATATATTGAGTAATAGTAAATAGAGCATTAATATGTCATAATAATAAAAAGATAGTTTCAGTACTTATAGTCTGTTAGTCAGTTTAAGATAAAGGGTTAATAAATGAGGATGTAGATAAACAGATTTAGATGGCCAGCTAGATAAGAATTCATGAAAGATATGATTACGTAATTTGTTATAATGAGAACAATAAAATATCAAATGTGTGATTGTGTCATGACGGTTTGGACAGAAGGGACAAAAGGGAGAAGTGGATACTTTAATTTTGAAGAGGTAATATTTCAGGTTACAATGGAGAGTAATTGATTGCGAAAATATGCTACTTGGGTTGTTCGGGAATAAAGATTGAATAGATTCAATTGAATTATAAATATATTTAAGCCTAGGATGAATATTAGAATAGGGAATAAAAGGAGGAGGAACAAGTTCAGGCGACAGAGAAAAGTGAGGGAATTTTATGATAAAATTGTTGTATGCTTTGGTCAAATAATGGCTTAACGTACTAGTTTTACTGAGAGGAACTACCATGTTGTAACTGGCAGATTTAAAGCTTTTTATAATCAATGAAGCAAAAGAACGATGAATAGAATTCAATGTTTTCTTATTTTTAGATGAACCGAGTGATTTAAAAGTAATAATAATTCCATATGATAGTTTAGGTACTATAATAGTATTGAATAAAAGTCGCCTTAAGTTAGAAGTAATACCATATTTAAGTTTAGCAATTTTAGAGATTAAAAAATAAGAGGAATAACATTTATTTTTGATGTTTAAAAAGTGTTTTATATAGGATAAAGATTTATCAATTGTTAAACCTAGGATTTTTATATCAGATTTGACTTGAATAGGAGGATTATCAACAACAATAATTCTAGGATAGGAGATAATTGCTTGGGATTTAGGAGCGGAGAGTGATAGGTTTAAGGGGGCAGCAAGAGAGTTCAATTTTGAGACTATTGCAATTAACTCATCATTAATAATATGCTTACAAGGAACTGAATTAAACTGTAAAGTGAGATCGTCTGCATAGGCAGTTATGTGGTAGTCAAGAGAGAGTTGATCCAAAATAGATTTAATTGTGATGTTAAAGAGAGTGGGAGATAACACCGCACCTTGGGGTACACCAGACTTAATGTAGGAATGTAAATTGTTATACGTTACGCTGCGGTTATTTAAAAAGGAGGAAATGAGGGATGTAATATGGGTTGGAATTTCTTGTTGCTGAAGGGCGGATATAATGGACTTATGATTTAGGGTATCAAATGCCTTTGTAAAGTCAAAGGCAATAGTTATACAAGCAAGTTTAGAGGGACGGTTTTTGATAAAATCAGTTATTCTGAAAAGAGCATGCGAAGTAGTTTTGCCTTTGGAGAAACCAAATTGAAATTCTGATGGCTTTATATGGTTTTCTAATTCAAAAAGAATCACTTTTTCTAAAAGTTTTCCACAGATGGATAAAAGAGAAATCGGTCGATAATCCCCTGGAGAGGGATTAGTTGAATTTTTACCTTTGTCAATAAAAATAACCTTGGCCCGTTTCCAAGGGACTGGAAAATAGTGAGACTGAATGCAACTATTTATAATGTATGTGAAAAGACATAAAAAATTAAATGGCATGTTTAAAAGATGATTTTTGTTGATTTTGTCTGGGCCTGGCGATTTATTTTTAGGTAAAGCTGAGATAAGATTAAAAATAGTTTCGGGAGTAAAGAAGTTAAAGGTAGAGTAGTCATGACTTAATGGTAAGTTTGGAGAGCTTGTAGTTGAATTGAATCCATTTATGGGAAAGAAATGTTCCAAAAGTGTGGAAGGAGAAATTACAGTAGGTTTATTATGTGATTTGATAAACTTAAATACGGTGTCAGGATTATTATGTAAATTAGAAGTAAATTTTTTGAAATGAAAATGCTTGGCTTCATAGATTTTTTTTTTATAAAGTTTATGAGAATTTTTATATTGAGTGCTAAAAGATTGTTTTTGAAATAAACATTTATTTTTTAAAGCAGTGAGCTCCTCAGTCCACCAAATTTTTTTAATGGGCCTAGAGCTATGCACAAAGTGAGAAGAAGAATTATGGGCTAATAAAATAGTTTGAGTAAAAAAATCAATGCAGTTGTCAATGAATGGCAAATTTAAAGATGGTTGAAGATAATTCAAGTTAAAACAAGGGGGAAAATGGATGTTAGATAAAATATTGCCAAAGGTTTTCCAATCAGTAAAGGAATTAAATACTGGAGAACTTATAGTGTTACAAGTTAAGTTAATAGGCCTATGATGTGATGTAAATAAGTCAATTTTGTGAAAAATATCATGATTAAAGCTATTATTATACAAAAGATTAGGTGATACAATAAAAAAATCAATTATTGATTGCCCTGTAGGTGCAATAAAAGTAGAATCAGTGGGGGAAACTATATTAAGAGAATGTTGATTAATAGAATGCACAATGCATTCACCTCTCTGGTCAAGATGGGAAGGATCCCATAAGAGATGATGTGCATTGAAGTCTCCACCTATTATAAAAAGCATGTTGTGAGATTGAATAAAGGATAAAATAGTATTGAATTCAGTATGAAAATCACTTAAAGGTAAAGGTGGGGGGAAATATGAAGAACAGACAATAATATTATTAAATATTAGAATTATTGAGTTATTATAAGGGTGAAAAGAAGTAGGGTGTATTTGAGTGAAAATACATGTGTTAGAGGATAATGAAGAAAATTTGTGATAATGAGGTAAAGTAATGGATAAGGGGGGTTCTTGAATTAGAATAATATCAGAAGATAAATTATGAGTAAATGTTTCAAATTGTGAAGAGGATCTAGAAGAGTTAAATGAAACAATATTTAAGAAAGAGAGGAAGTAGGAAAAATTTTGTTAGCTAATTCCTCAATTTGTGTAAGGGAAGGGGAAGTTTTAAAAAAATGTTTATGAATATGTATTGTGAAATTATAGAGTTGCTTATAAGATAAATAAGAGAGATCAGTGTTAATTATGGTTTTTTTCAGTGCAGGAAAAAAGTTATTGAATTCAGTAGGTGCAGGTGTTGCAGTTGTATTGGATGTTGTTGTTTTGTGATTTTTAGTAGAGTGACCAAATTGGCTGCAAGTTTTACATTTCTGTGGGTTGATGTTAATTTGAATGGGAATTCTTATAATATCAACCAAAAGATAGTTAGGTAGAAAAGATAGAGACTCAGCTGAGATGGAAAAGCAAGCAAAATATTCTTGATTTTTCACATTTGTTTTATATAGTAGATTTGAATTTTTGTCAAAAGCCTTCAAATTTTTAGTGACTTCCTCAATGGGGATCCATTCAGGAATATAGCAAAGTTTGATGGAAGGGTTCATTTTTTTTTTATGTGTAAATGAAACCTTACATTTTTCAAGGTTATTTAATATGGGTTGGCATTTATCTTTATTTATATTGAAGTGGCATGTATTGCTTTTCCTGTTGCTTCTCAGGCTGGAAGCAACAGATTCTCTACTTTGAGCATCTAGTTGACCAAGCTTTTTGTTTAGAACTTGAGCAGGTTCATTTACCACTATTCTGGTGTTTTCACCAGTTCTCTTTATTGAGTTAAGGGTTTGAGAAATTTTAACAGAAATGCTTGGAGAAGCAGTAACTGATGAATAAGATTTTTTTTTCAGCAAATTAGAAGCAACATCTTTTTCTTTTTTTGTCAATTTTTTTTTGTAAATCAAATAACTAATGAAACCCTCCATATCCACTACCGAATCAAGGCGGAGAGAGTCCTCCTGAGTACTTTCATTCAGGCTACTGGCTAAGTTACCAGGATCAGGAGGATGATTGCTCATCCCAAATGAGTTGGGTGTAGAAATAAACTATGAGTGTAGAAATAAAAAAGTAAAAACTAGGTGTATCTGAAACTTAATATACTACCAAAAACTTTGGAGAATATATTATTTGTATTTGCTGATCGTGACACATGAAAACTGATAAAATAGAAATTATAAACTGGTGAAAAGTGATAGATTTACCCCTTTTGCAATAAGGGTATCTATCTATTAGATAAATAGTATAGATACTAATAACTATGGTTAACCCAAATTAAACCCTAGGTATCTACTAGAGCCTAAAGAAATGTTTCAATAATGGCAGAATAAAAAGTTTCATTAGAACAAAATGTGGGTTGTGGGATTATGGATCAAGGAAGTTAATTTTTGCAGAGATCAGTTTTTCTAAAGATTGTTGAAAGTTTCCAGAGGTGCACGCATCCAAAATAGCCTTATTGTTTCGCATGCGATTGGAAGGAGGAGGGGCGGTGAGGAGGGGAAAATATTTGAAACTCAGTCTGTTCTGGTACTTGGCGCCGAGAGGGGCTGATTTCACGTGGACAACCACAATTTCCGAAGGCGCCGGCTCGGGTTGGTCTGCGGAGGGGATGGAAACGCTGTACAGGGGAAATAGCACCACGTAGCCAGCAGCTCCTTGACCTTCCCGGTGAAGGGTGCGCAAGTGATCGTAAAGAGACGCGCAATTCTTAACGCGCACGCCGGCGGCTTGCAGCATTTGTTGGAA
>CAVYIL010000188.1:0-29446 GCA_963768325.1 uncultured Flavobacteriaceae bacterium
TAGGAGGGTTGTTTGGTAAAAAGAAGAAAAAAGAAGAGCCTAATGATTAAAAAATAGAGCTTTTTACGCGTACTTTCTTTGCACGTTAACGAAATATTTAGATTAAAAAAAATGCACTAAAAACTTATTTTTAGTGCATTTTTTAGTTTACAATACCCTAATACATAAGTGTATTTTTAAATACCACTCCCCATAGTCAAAAAACAAATAACGAAGTATAAAAACATTGACAATATGATTAGGCACTATACCCTTAATATATTAACTATGATCTATTAACCGTTCCTTTTGGAAAGCTTCCAGAAACATTATTTTCTATCTGTTGCACACCTTTAGCATCTACTGGTATCTTTCCAGCCAGAGGTTTTAGTGTAAATGGTGCAGGATTATTGTCTGGAAATGGTTCAACACTAATCACAGCTTTCATTCCTCTTAAGTCAGTTGGAAATTTTAATCCATCAGGAGCATTCGTAAGATAATCTTCTCCAGGAAATGGTGCACCTGGTTTTGCTCCACCATAAACAGATACCTCATCTGCACTACTAACATCAGTAAAAGTACCTGTACTTAATGCCTTACCCTCTATAACTACCCATCCTTCATACTTCCAGCCTGCTTCTAAGGTTGGTAACTTTAATCCTGCTTTAGGGCTTCCTGAACTATTATCTAAAAACCAAATTCCGCTATACATTTCATTCGGTGCTTCTGTACCAGTAGGAGATGCAATAATATATTTACCTTCTATAGTGCTAAAGCTAGTTGCAACTGATCCTGTACCTAGAGTAGCTGTTTTATTAACAAAATCACCAATCAATAATTTAGTTTTTGCAGGATCTGGAGAGGGGTCTGGTTTAGGTTCAATAGAAACAACAAACTTTGTTGCGCTTGCTAACATTCCTGAGTCTACATTAAAACTAGTTTTTGATAACACACCTGTTGCATTAACAGAAAAAGTACCTGTTGATACAGGTTTTCCATTTACAATAATCCATCCTTCATATAAAAAATCATTTCCTAAATCTTCTAATCCAGTTAGGTTAACAGTCAATGCAGATACTTTAGTTGTATTATCATCATCACTACTACTACTGCAAGATACTATAACAAAAATAAACATTACCAATAGTAAACTCAGTATACTTTTTAAATTTTTCATTTCAATATTTTTAGATTATTATTAAAGGTAAGTCTCTTTTAATTATAAAACCTTACAAACCTGTTTAATTATATATTTTTTTTACAAAAAACAATCACATGTAAACCATAATTTCTATTCGTTATTATTCAGTATTTAAATTTATTCTAAATCATAATTATCAACATATTAAAGCATCCGCCTACATAGTTCCTGAGGGAAAACTCCGAACATCAATAATGAAAGGGGATTCGAGTCTTTTTACTTATCGAATGTATTTTGAACCCTGTAAAACATATTTAAATAATGTAGGTTTTATGAACATCTAAGGCACATTATCTCGATATTCTTCGTTTATGTCCAAAATCTAAAAAACACATTCAAAGACTAAAAACCATGTAACCCTTTTGTTAGCAGGGAGTACAGACTTTTCCCACAAGCACTACATAATACCATGTTGCTTGGCTTTTTTAAAACTCTCATTATTGAATCACACATTAAAACCGTTGAAATACAACATTAACCCATATAAAACAAAATATAAAGTTTAACTACACTCTTCGTCTTTAGGCAAAAAGAAAAAGTAAAAGATGAAATAGTTAAAAAAGGAAAAGATGTATTAGGAGGATTATTAGGAGGTTCTAACAAAAGCACTGACTCTACAGTAACAGACAAAAAAGATACCAAAGAGGTGGTAAAAGATGTACTAGGAGGGTTGTTTGGTAAAAAGAAGAAAAAAGAAGAGCCTAATGATTAAAAAATAGAGTTTTTAAAAGAAACCTTTCTTTCAGGATACCGAAAATATTTAGATAAAAAAAATACACTAAAAATAAATTTTTAGTGCATTTTTTTATTGAAGTGGTTTTGATTTTTTCGTCAGAATCAAAAAAGTTAAAACCACTTCAATTATAAAATACAGATATGTTCAAATATATCACACGTAATACCATTTTCTTACGCAGTAAATCCAGGAGGAAAACACTATAAGACCTTAATAATAATTGAACGTATAAATTATAATCGTTGAAATACATTTTTAAGCTTGTGTAAGACAAAATATAATAAGTTTGAAAACTATTTTATATTTTGATGATTTGCTTTTTTAAGTATAAAGAACTGATTTACAGTTCATTGGTTTGTTTGCCTAAAGATAAAATATCCGAAAAATTAATTATCGATTAATGTCAGTTCTTGTATGTTTTATAATATTATAAAATGCTTATAAATAAGTGTTTGTGTAACACCTTAGTAAGAATAAACCTTCATATTTTTTATTTATTTTTAAATTATTTCGACAAACACACAAAGTGTGTGGAAAAACCGTATAGGTATTTTTAAAAAATACTTTATTTTAGATTAATGAAAATAATGAAAGGTTTTTCCTCCAAATCTAGTAACCTAAAATAAAATGAATATGAAGTCAATAATTCCTTTTTTAACACTATTTTTCATCTCATTATTGTGTTCTACAATGGCAGAAGCACAAGATTTTAATGAGAATGATTATAAATGGATCAGAGGGTGGACTAATTTTGAACCAAACAACACAAACTATCCTGAATACGAAGAAATATTACCTCATGTTATAGCTGACGACACATACCTTAGAAACGATATAGTATATCTTTTATCAGGTAATGTGTATGTAACCAGTGGAGCGACACTTACAATTCAGCAAGGTACTATCATAAGATGCGATCATAAAAATCCTGCAAACCTTATTGTTACAAGAGGATCTAAACTCATAGCTGTTGGCTCTGAGGCTTATCCAATTGTTTTTACCTCTAGTAAAGAATCTAAAGCAAGAACAAGTGGAGATTGGGGCGGTATTATTATAGCGGGGTCAGGAAAAGTAAACTCCCTTTCAGGAAATGGAATCATACCTGGTGATTTTAATCGTCAATACGCCATTTACGGCGGTAATAATCTTGATGAAGAAACAACTATTTTAAAATATATTAGAATAGAATTTCCTGGTGATAAAACAAAAAACAACCTTAGCTCTAATGGTCTGTCACTATACGGTATCGGAACCTCCTCAATGATTAGTAATATAATGGTTAGTTACTCCGGACAAGATTCTTATAGCCTAAATGGCGGTACTAATGATATAAATAAAATGATTTCATTAAAAGCCGAAGATGATGATTATCAAATTTCTGAAGGATATAACGGTAATTTAAGCGATATAATAGCCATACGCCATCCATATATAACCAGTTCCAAAGGTTCATATGCAATAGAAATAGAAGGGTATAACGAAGATCTTGGTTACGCAGGACCTAAGTCAATTACAGATGTTAATATTACTAATGCTACACTAGTTAATTTATCAGATGATACCAATTACCAACACACAACCTCAGCAATTTCCGCAACTAAGGTGGCTTCAATCTACATTAACAACTCTAAAATTTCTGGATTTTCTGACGTTATTAAATTTGATAAATCGTATAGAACTTTACTACAAATAGAAAAAGCTTTTATGATGGATAACAGTTTTTTTAATGTCCATGGAGAAGGTGTTGTAGCTAATCATATTCAAAAAAAGGGAATCTTAGATGTTCTTAAGTACAATAGGTTTACAAAAGAATTTCTAAGTGTTGGAGAATTATTTCATGACCCCCAGAGTACAGTCATTCCAAAATTTCAACTAAAACAAACATTAAATAAATATATGGTTATGCAATAAACTAATAGAAAAACTTTTATTGCCCAACCAAGAAACAGAACCAAATCTATTATTAACTATAAACTAATGCCCAATTATGTTTAAAACCACCACGCTCATCATCTTTTTTATAACAATAAAAGTCGCTTTTTCTCAATCAAAAGATGAAGCTATATTTTTTGTTAAAGATGCTCAAATCAATAAATTCCATACTATTAGTGATTTAGAAGGTTTAAATAAAGGAGATTTACTAAAATTATATTCAGAAAGAGTAAGAGAAATAATAATTACTCTGCCTTATTTGTCTCTAACAAATAAACCAAATATTAGGCTAAATGATATTGGAATTAAAGAGAACGATGAACATATAAAAGTTTTAAAAAAAAATAATGAGTTTACTAAAAAAAATATTGAAATCACACAACAAACTATTGAAGAGTTTGTGCCATATGCAGATACAGGAAAAATTATATGGACAATATTGTACTATGAGGAGATGATTAAAAAAATGAGACTCGGTAGCAAAGGAAATTTCTAACACACATTCAACTATAGTAAAAATACGCATTAAAAATGTTCTTAACTTGTGGTTAATTTCCATAGTAACCTACTTATGCTATGGAAATTATGATCAAGTATGCAAGGAGTTTTTACACAATAGTTAAATTAGTGTATTAACAATATATTCTATAGTGTCAATACTTAAACAAAATTAATAATACTCTAAAAACAGAAAGGAGGGCATATTGAAAAAATGACTACATTTTATTGTTTTGATTAGCCAATTATAGATTCAAGAAATAAATGCAACTTTTTAATACAATTAAAAAGTTGCATTTTCAGTTGTCTTTTTCTAAAACATACAAAAACAAGCTTTTCAATTAATTATCATAATAATTTAAAAACAAGAACTGTTTTAATAAAATTGATTTAAGACAAATTTATAATAAATACAAGTTGTCATTACACAAGTGATTCCATTTTTTTTATGAATTTACTTGTAAAGTTTCACAACATTGTTGATGTTATTTTGGATCACATGCATTTCTTGGGGATTAGGCAAAAGAAAAACTATGATAGTGATTTTAGGCTTGTTTCCAGTTCAACAATGCCCGTAAACACTGAGTTAATTTAATTTACTGAAAAAATATTTAAATTTCAGTTAAAAGACCTCTTGTTTTCTATTGTGTAAAATCCCCCCCCCTTTTTTTTTTATGTGACCCCTGATCAAGGTAAACTGAAGCGAAGGATTAACCCTGGACTTGGTTTTCAGAAAATGAAAACAGCATTGGCTACAATAAAAGGTTATAAAGTCATGCGAATGTTTGAGAAACAACAATTTGATATTTGGATTGGATTTCCTGAAACTAAATTGAAAAGATTACAGGGTGAAACCCGTCTAATTCAAAATCAATTTTACTGCTAGAAATAAAGATATATTCTAAAAAATTATAAAAAATAGTGTCCTGAAATAATATTTGCAACAGAGCCTAAAAGCGTTTGCCCTGTCTACTTTACAGATAGCAGCATAAATTAGAAAGAAATGATAAAACAAAGAAAGGGGTGATAATACATAACGACATTATAGCGTTGATTTTCTCGGTTTTATAAGTCTATCGATAGAATATTTTCCTGATCCTAAAATAAAAACTAAAATAAATAAAGTCAGATACATCAAAACTTTTTCTTTATCAGCCAGAGATTCACCAGCGTGATAAATAAAAAGTGCATATGACATGGTTATAATTAATGAGATTGATGCATAGCGAGTTAGTAATCCAATTGTAATTAATATAGCACAAAAGCCTTCGGAAAAAAGAACCAATCCCATCATAACGTCAGAACCTAATCCAAATATAGTATCTTCTATAAAACCATTTCCTTTTAAGAATGAATTAAATTTAGGGTATCCATGTCCAAAAAGCATAAACCCGCCAGCTAAAAGCCTTAATATAAACGTAGCTATATCTAATTGAAATAAATTGATGCTAGATGAAAATATGTTTTTTATATTCATTCTATTGAAAATTAAGTGCTGAATTCAAGTTATAAATGCAACATTATGATTAAATAATAATTGTTCCATAACAAATATAGGATTTTCATAGTTATACCTTTTCCTAGGTCTGTTATTTAATTTAGTTTCTACTTCCTTTACTCGTTGATCTGTTATGTTTGTAAAGTCAGATCCTTTTGTAAAATATTGCCTGATTAGTCCATTTAAGTTTTCATTAGAACCTCTTTTCCAAGAGTGATATGGACGGGCAAAAAAAGTAGTCAATGTTTAAATTATCAGTAACTTGTTGATGATCAGTAAACTCCTTCCATTATCAGCAGTAATGGTATGTAAATAAGGTTTCCAATCTTCTAATAATTCATTGATAGCTTTGATAACAACAGTTGCTTGTTTAGATTGTATTTTATTCATTTTAAGCATTCCTGAAGCTCTATCATTTATCGTGAGAAGGCTTGATTATGATTTTTACCGAGGATTAAATCGACCTCTAGATCTCCAAAGCGTTCCCTGTTTTCAACAATTTCAGCCCTTTGTTCGGCTTTGTTGCAAATATATGTCATTTTTGCTTTTCTTACAAATTTTTAAAAGCGAATTCCCTGTTTAAAAAGGGATTATTTGTCATAAATACCAGAATCATATTCTAGACCAGTTATAATTTCAGGTGGGATGTTACCAGAGTAAAAAAATGCAGTAGCTAAATCAATTATTTTTGGTAATTTCCATAGAACATGTAACCCTTTAGACACAGAGCTATATGAATATTTTTCATTGGCAAATAACTCTTCTTTTTTAGAAACCCTTCCTACTGCAGTGTCATACTCTCCGACACAATACCATATTCTGTTTTTATTATCTTGTGTGTTTTTTAATATTTCTGTATAATCTTTTACTATCGGTAGAATCATAGCATTAAAATTAATACTTCCTTTTCCTTCTTCTTTATCTGTTATAGGAATCAATTGAGTAATTGTTCCTACTTCTTCAATGGGATCGTCGCCACTTTCCTCAAAATCTCCTCCTTCATTATAAAATTCTAGCTTATATTTATCAACAATTTTTGTTGAAGCAAAGCCCTTCATTTCTGTAGTAAAATCGAGACGGCCTACTAAGAAAGCTATTTTGTCTATAATTTTGGTATTCCCTTTGGGATAACGGGTTATCACATGATTCAATAAAAAAGCCCCATAAGAAGCCCCATATACATATACTTTCTTCCCTTTCTCTTTATAGAATTTAGCTACACGCATAACCATTTCTGCATTAGAGTTATTTGCTTTTAAACCTTCATCATAGGTTGAAATTTTACTATGTATATATTCTTTTCCTTTTTTTTCACCATAAAAGGTGTTGATTTGGTGAACAAGTACAATTGTTGAATTCAGTTCTTTAATATGCTTACTAAAATCAGGAAAATCTTTCTCTATTGATAATTCAGTAAGAGGTCCCCCTTGTATGATTAAAATTACATTATCAGATGAATCTAATTTGTTACTTGTAATGGATATTATTTTATTTATATCTTTAGGAATAGGAAATTGTGCGGAAAAATCTTCGTGTTTTTCATATTCAAAATCTTTTTCAACTTGAACACTGGTAACTGAATCATCATCATTTTGACAAGCTAT
Organism: uncultured Flavobacteriaceae bacterium; assembly: GCA_963768325.1. Taxonomy (GTDB): domain Bacteria; phylum Bacteroidota; class Bacteroidia; order Flavobacteriales; family Flavobacteriaceae; genus Aquimarina. Next base: position 7,449 of record CAVYIL010000188.1, read on the forward strand.
AAAACTAAATAGAACTAATATTAAAATTATTTTTTTCATGATTTATTATTTTTTAGAAAACAAGGTTTTATCTTATTGTCGTAAATAAAATGATTTACCCTTACTTGGAGTAGCTACTAAACTTGTGAAACTTGACATAACGAAGATTTCTCAAAAGCGATTCTCTATTTATCAGATCAAGCTCATTCCTCTAACATAAAAGCAATAAAAGTAATAGGGTTTAAAAAAGAACAAATCAGAATTATTCCTACAGACCTAGAATATAAAATATCTCTAAACAAATTAAAAAATGCCATATCCAAGGATCGTTTAGAAGGTTTACAGCCTTTTTGTATTATAGCATCTGCTGGCACTACTAATACAGGTGCAGTAGATCCTTTAGACACCATTGCAGATATTTGTGAAAAAGAAAAACTATGGATGCATGTGGACGGTGCTTATGGTGGTGCAGCGATATTATCTGATGATGGAAAAAAACTGTTAAAAGGAATTGAACGAGCTGATTCTCTCACGGTAGACCCGCATAAATGGTTTTTCCAACCCTATGAAATGGGGTGCTTATTAGTGAAAGATCATAATTGGCTCAGAAATACTTTTAGCGAAAACCCCGAGTACCTTAGAGATGTAGAAGGTAATACCTCCGAAATTAATTTCTATGACCATGGTATACAGCTAACAAGACGTTTTCGTGCACTTAAATTATATATGTCGATGAAAACATTTGGACTAAACTCGTTTAAAAAAGCAATACAGAATAGTATTGATCTAGCGGATCAATTAGAAACTATACTAAGAAAAAGCTCAAAATGGGAAGTTGTTTCCTCTGCTACATTAGCTATAATCAATTACAGATATAATCCAATTAATCTGAAACTAACCGAAAAAGAACTCGATCATGTAAATCAACAAATATCAAAAAAAATAGTCTCCTCTGGAGAAGCTCTTTTGGTAACTACTACCTTATACCATTTTTCCTATGAATTTACTGCAATAAAATATTCTTTTTTCCTATCTGCTTCCAGATAAAAATAAACCGTAGCGCTGCTATGCTTGATTTTTCTCTATCGCATATATTAAAAAATAAGGGATTTTATTTTACAGTAAATTCATAAGAAAAATGGTATTATTAAATCAAGTGATATTAAGAATGTGTTTGATTAACCCTAGAACTACTATAAAAGACATCAATGAAACTATAGAAAAATGTGAAAAATTTGGCGATATGGAATTGCTAAAACTAAATTAATAACCAGAATTAAAAAAAAACAGATATCCAAAATCGATTTTGGATTATAATAAGGTATTAAAATATATATTAAGTTAATAATCAGTTGTTTGTAATTCCTGATGCTTAAGCACCAAAAAAACACTATTTGTCGGGATTTAACATAATTTTAATACATAAATTGGCTTAAACACTAATAATATCACTATAATTAGAGCAATATGTAAACTAAAAAAGTATATTTTTGCAAATTATTCTATTCTAGACTTTTTTAATTAATAGCTATGAAACATAAAATAAACAAACTAAAGGCGTTTAACCTTCAGGAAATGTTACTTGTACTAGCATTAATCGGAATATTATTATTAATAGCTTTGCCAAACTTCTTACCCCTTATAGCACAAACTAAAGCACAAGAGGCAAAAATACAGTTAAAAACTATTAGCAATATGCAAACGCAGTATAGATACCTTAACTCTAAGTATTCTACTGATTTTACCGAAATTAATTACGAACCTCCTACAACAGTCACCAATGGCGGTACAGCAAATTATAGTTATGAAATTATTGAATCCTCGATATCTAATTTTAAAGCCAGAGCAACTGCCGTAGTAGATTTTGATGGAGATGGTACTTTTAATATTTGGGAAATCGACGAAAAAGGAAGTCCAAAACAAATTGTTAAAGATTAATGCTGTTTCTAAAAAGTCTAATCCTATTTAACTTAGGTTTTATATCCTTTCAAGACCTAAAAAACAGAGAGGTATATTGGTTTTTATTTCCATTACTAATCATATTATTAGGATATTTGCATTACAGCAACACATCTCAGATTAATTTTGTTATTTCCTCAGGGATAAATTTGGTGTTAATTTTTTCAATTATAGCAATTCTCTATATATACACACTGTTAAAAATAAAACGTCCTTTTTTTTCAGAAGTTTTTGGCATTGGCGACGCATTACTATTCATAGCCATAGCACTCGCATTCCCTACAATAACCTTTGTTATTATTTTTGTGTTTTCCATATTTTTTTCACTAGCAGTATGGATAATACTAAAAAACACACTAAAACACAAAACTATTCCGTTAGCAGGATATATAAGTATATTTATGATATTGATATACTTAGGAGACTGGATAATAGACACTGTTAATTTATACACACTATAATGAATACCAGAACCTTTGAAATACCAGTTACACTAAAACAATTGATAACATCTAATCAAGCCTTTCATTATAGAGCGATACCAGTAGCCAAGGATAGTGATCATATTCATTTTAAAACGGATTCCCAAGACATAGAAAACTTACAAAAAGAACTATCCATAATTCTGAACAATAAAATCATATTAACTCCAGAATCACCAGATAACATACAGTCTTATTTAGCACTAAATTACCGTAAGGCAAATTCTGTCCAAGAAAAATTACACTACGAAGATAATTTTTTGCAAAAATTAATAAGCGCAGCAAAAGATTTTGGGAGTAGTGACATTCATATGGAGCCATACGATAAATTTTGTAGAGTTAGATTTAGATTAGACGGTAAGTTAAAAGAACAATATACCATAGCCAAAAAAGAATACCCTCAACTAGTTAATCAGATAAAAATACAATCTGGTCTAGATATATCCCAAAAAAGATTAGCTCAAGATGGGCGAATTACTTTTAAAACCAAATCAGAAGAGTTCGATATTAGGGTATCTACAATGCCCACCTTGTATGGAGAAAAAATTGTACTCAGACTATTAAACAGGGATACACAACAAGTACAATTAAATGATTTAGGTTTTACGGAACAAGAATTAGAGTTATATCGTGAGGCTGTAAAAAAACCACAAGGTATTATATTAATATCAGGACCTACTGGATCAGGTAAAACAACAACCCTATACGCAACATTAAAAGAGCTGAATAAAGAAATTTCTAATATATTAACAATAGAAGACCCTATCGAATATACATTAGAAGGTATAAATCAAGTACAGCTTCGAGAGGATATAGAATTTGATTTCCCTGCGGCCCTCCGAACTTTTTTGCGTCAGGATCCAGATATAATAATGGTTGGAGAAATTAGAGATGACAAAACAGCCAATATGGCTATTAAAGCTGCCTTAACAGGACATTTAGTTCTATCAACGATACATACCAACTCCTCTTGGGCAACAATATCCAGACTAATAGATATGAAAGTTCCGGCTTTTCTACTAGCTAGTACTTTAACCATGAGTATTGCACAAAGATTAGTTCGAAAATTATGTCCGCATTGTAAAAAAGAAAAAACAGCCGAACCAAAAGATTTTCCATTAGGATTCGATATTCCTGATTCGATAAAAAAACATTATATAGCAGTAGGCTGTAATCAATGCTATCAGACTGGATACCTAGGCAGAAAAGCTATTTATGAAATATTACCTGTTACTAAAGAATTAGAAACTGCAATCAAACATAATGAATTACAAATTGATGATTATATTGCATCACGAAAAATCAACACACTACAAGACAATGCTATACGTTTAATAATAGAAGGCAACACATCTGTAGATGAAGTATATGCATTACTAGCTAACAACTAATTTTATAAGCATAAAACTCTAACAACTCACAAACACAAAATAATCAGCAAGAAAATATCATCTGTCAAAGGATAAACAATATAATAAAAACATGAAAAAAAGCATTCTTCTTATTTACCTCATTTTCAATCTTGGAATGATGACTTTTGCTCAAGAAGCGGATCTCCAGAATCAACCCTATGATGATTCTAGAATAGCTTCTATAGAAAATAAGTTACAAATACTTAGTGTAGAAGTAAAGGGACTAACCGAAAAAGTAAATGTAAATATTTCTGATACCACACTACTTAATTTTTTAAAAGCAGTATCTCAGGTACACAAAATTAACATCAACCTATCAGAAGACCTGAACTCTACTTCTATCATAAATGGGTTTAATGATGTCATTGTACAAGATTTATTAATCTTTTTAGTCAAAGAATATCAATTAGACATAGACATAACAGGCAACATATTATCCATTAAAAGATATACTCCGCCTATCATAACTCCTAAAGAAAAAGAAATCGTAGCAAACTATGATTTAACTAGCGAAACAATCTCAATGGATTTAAGAAACGATCCATTGCCTAAAGTATTTAGAAAAATAACCGAAATTTCGGGTAAAAATTTACTTTTTACTCCAGAATTAGACAATAAAAGCCTAAATCTTTATATCAGTAATGTAGCTATAGACATAGCTTTAAAGAAGTTGGCAGAAACTAATGACCTAGAGTTTAACAAAACCAGAAATGGGTTCTATGAATTCGAAGCCGTTCCTGGATCACTAAACACTGAAGGATCAAACGCTAAAAGACCTAAAAGAAATCGATCCAATTTCTTTTATAAAGTTGTTGATACTACCAATATGGTTGTATCCGTAGATTTTAAGAATACCCCAATTGCAGACATTATCCATGACATCACAGAAGATTTAAAATTAGATGTATTTACAGCCTCACCACTAGAAGAAGCAGGTACAGTAACCGTAAAAGCAGAAAGAATTAATTTTGATAATTTATTGGTTAAAGTTTTTGAAAGCAATGCTCCCACGTCTAATTCTAATACTGTAAATCAAGATGACAGAAATAGAAGACAACAAAATTCTGATGATACGAATAATACCTCTACAAGTAGCTTTACCTTTAAAAAAGAAGGAAATGTCTATTATTTTGGAACAGAAGATCAATTATCTGTAAAACAAATTGAACTAATACAGATGATGCACCGATCCATCGTTATGCTAGGAGACGCTAATTCATCTGGCGGATCATTTGGAAATAACACTTTTGTTACAGGCGGAACCAATTTTGTAGGCTCCCAAAGTAGTTACAACTCTTCAAAATCTCAGAGTTCTTCGTCAAGAAATAGCAATACCACTCCACAAGGTGCAATTACAGACATGTTTCCTGCAACAATAGTTGAGGGTCTAGATATTAAAATTGATGCCGAATTAAACAGTTTTGTTGTTAGTGGATCAGGTGCGAAAGTTGAAAAATTTAAAGACTTTGTTAAATATATAGACAAACCAATACCCCTTATTCTTATAGAGGTAATGATTTTAGAGGTAGGTCGAAGTGCAAAGGTAGAAACAGGTATAAAAGCCAGTTTAGGCGAAAAACCAGTCGCAGATAGCGGAACTTTATTCCCAAATGCCAACATTACGTTAGGAGCGCAAACAATAAACAAAATCATTGGCGGCTTTGATGGCTTTGGCTCACTAAACCTAGGTAAAGTAGTCCCTAATTTTAATTTAGAAATTAAAGCCATGGAGTCTAACGGAAACATAAAAATCCTTTCTACTCCCAAGCTCAGTACACTAAATGGTCATAAAGCTTATTTATCCAATGGAGAAACAACTTACTATGCCGTAACCAACGAAAACATATACGGAACACAGAACCCGCAAAGGTCTACCACAGTAAATTATCAACCAATCAACGCAGAATTAGCACTAGAGTTTAAACCATTTGTATCGGGGGATGGACAAATAACATTAGACATTCAGGTAACACAATCCAGCTTTAACAAAGTAAAACAAGACAAAAAAGATGGACCACCACCAGATATTAACAGTCGTACGTTCTCATCTATAATGAGAATGCACTCTAATGATGTAGCCATTTTAGGAGGATTAGAACAAAAAAAGAAAAATGACTCAGGATCTGGCGTACCTATTTTATCACGCATACCAATAATTAAATGGTTCTTTAGCTCTAGAACTAGAGAAGATTCTAAGACCAAACTAAATGTAATTATTAAACCAACAGTATTCTATTAATGCTAAAATCCCTATTATCATATAACCCTATTCCTAAAAATCTACTCGCATTAGAACAGGCAGAGCAAGACGATAAACCAATTGTATTAGGGATTGAAGCACAATTAAAAAAAGGGGAACTCGATGTAAATCAAGTTTTTACTTCTAAAGACTTAGGTCAATTACCAATAAAAAAAACAGCAAGTACCACAAGTTTAGTCATTACAGACAGTAACATTCTAACCAAAGAAATTTATAACACAGGATCAGATGACGAAATAGTATCAGACGCATTTCCTAATTTAAATTTAGAAGATTTCTATTATCAAATACTAAGAACAGAAACTAAATCCTTTATTGCTGTTTGTAGAAAACAATATGTAGACTCACTTATAGAACAATATAGAAAAGAAAAAATAAGAATTACCGAAATAGCTTTAGGCAATCTAAAAATAGCAGCTCTTTCTTCCTATGCATACAACTCTGAGCTAATAAGTTATAGTGCCTTAACAGAAATTGACTCTACCTCTGTATTATCCATCAAAACTAAAAAAAAGGAGATAATAGAAAATTATGAAATAGATTCAATAACAATTCCTAGCACACATACACTGCCATTTGCACTAATACTAGACTCTCTTTCGGATACAACCAAAATATCTGGTAATATAGAAGAAAAAAACACCCAGCTTAGAAGCGAATTTAAAGAAATTCAGCTTTTTAAAAACATTTTGCAATTTGGTGTAGGACTTTTACTATTCACCTTATTAATAAACTTTTTTATCTTCAATAGTAAATATAAAACATGGCAAAATTTACAAGAAGAACTACAAGTATATACCACACAAAAAGAAAGCATAGACAAACAACAATCCATTATAAGTGCTAAAGAAGCAATAGTAAACAGTATTCTTACAACAGGTTTTTCCAGAAGCTCTTATTATATCGATCAGATAATTCAATTATTACCCATCACAGTCATATTAGAATCATTCGCATACCAACCCATTGCCAAAACGGTTAGAGAAGACAAAAGTATACAGCTAAAAGAAAACACAATTTCTATTACAGGTAATACTACCGATAAAGCAGATTTTACAACATGGCTTAATACACTAGAGAATTTAAAGTTTATAACCAAAGTTACGATTATCAGTTATGGAGTAGACAAAAACAACACTTCAGCTTTTGAGATTTTACTAAATTATATATCGGATGACACAACGAAATAAAAATATAGTATTAATCATAGGGTTAGCATTCTTAGTATTCTTTGCCTATAGATACGGTTTCGCCAAAACATATGCCGTTTGGAGAGATGTAAATACCCTAGAAAACCAGAAAGAAGCCTATCAATCAGCACCTGCCCAATTAGCAGCTTTAGCTAATAAAGGAAAACAATTAGATGAAATTCTATTAAAAAATAATGTAAAAGGAAACTCACTTCAGAACAATATATTAAAGACCCTTAATACACTATCCAGCTCTACCAACTTCATCATTATAGCATTCCAAGAACCTCATTTATTTACCGATGAAATCACTAAAAAAACAATTACAACCTACAATTTTACCCTCCAAGGAGATTATAAATCCATAAGAGGAGTCTTGTACGCCCTAGAACAACAATATAGTTTTGGAAATATAACACACGTTAACTTCGAAAAAAAGAAAAACTTTAGAACAAGAGCCGTCTACCTCCAATGTAATATTCTTTTGCAACGATTAAATTAAACCACCTCATTAGCTTAATGTTAAACAAAAAAGCAGCTATAGCAATGAGAACAAGTGCGTATAAACACGCTAATTATATAATACTAGTTTACTTTTGTTTTAGGATTGAATATTCTTTAGTTACTTTTGTAACATAGAAAATCCATAAATTGTAGAACACTACAAGATATTAAAATCAGTAACATTTGAAAAACCCTCAAATATTGTACATATCCTTAGGAAGTAATTTAGGGGATCGACTAAACTTTATTCAGAGTGCAATCAACGAAATATACAGAACTATTGGTGAAGTAGTAGCAATATCAGGAATCTACCAGACCCCTTCTTGGGGCTTTAGTAGCGCTTATTTTTATAATGCGTGTATAATAATTAATACAAGCCTACCAACAATAAAGGTCTTGGAAAAACTGTTAGAAATAGAAAATTCTTTAGGAAGAAAGAGAAGCGACTCTAATAGATACGAGGCAAGAAAAATTGATTTAGACATTATTTTTTCATCAGATAAAATTTTTAATTCAGAAAAGTTAGTAGTTCCACATCCGGAGATGCAAAACCGAAAATTTGTATTAAAACCATTAGCAGAAATTGCAGCAAATGTAGAGCATCCACAATTAAAAAAAACGATTTTAGAATTATTAGAAGCCACAAAAGATAAATCAAAAGTAACTAGGTTAGATTATAAAATAATAAACCCAAAAGAGAACTACTCATTATCTAAATTTCAGTTTTTTACAATAGAAGGTAATATAGGCGCAGGAAAAACCAGTTTGGCAAAATTAATAGCAGAAGAGTTTAATGCTAAGCTTGTTCTGGAACGCTTTGCAGACAATCCTTTTTTACCTAAGTTTTATGAAGATATGGATCGATACGCATTTCCATTAGAAATGTCATTTCTCGCAGATCGGTATCAACGTTTACAAGAAGATACTGGGCAATTTGACTTGTTTAAGGATTTTGTAATAAGTGATTATGACGTTTATAAATCCTTGATATTCGCTAAAGTAACCTTGCAGCCAGATGAGTATGTATTATACAAAAAAGTTTTTGATATTATGCATAGAGATTTACCAACCCCCAACCTATATATTTATTTATACCAAGACACTAACCGTTTATTGCAGAATATTCAAAAAAGAGGAAGAGCTTACGAACAAGAAATTTCTGCAGAATATCTGAGTAGTATAAACAAGGGATATCTACAATTTATAAAATCACAATCTAATTTTGAAGTAAAAATTATAGATATATCTAACCGAGATTTTGTAGCTAACCGATCAGACTATATATGGATACTAGATCAAATTATTCGAGAATAATTGATAAAAAACAAGATGTTATCATCTAAGCTTGCAAAATAAATCCCAGACTACAATACCAGCACTAACAGAAATATTCAAAGAATGTTTACTACCAAATTGTGGGATTTCTAGCACAGCATCACTTTTAGTAACCACAGCTTGTTGCACCCCTTTAACCTCATTACCAAAAATTACAACATACAATTGATTCGGCTCAGGAATAAAATCCTCCAACATAATAGCATTTTCTGCCTGCTCAATAGACAGTATTTTTACACCCTGAGATTTGAGGTTGTTAACTAGATCAGAAGTATCTTCCTTATATTCCCAATCAACCGTCTCCGTTGCACCGAGGGCTGTTTTCTGAATATCCTTATGTGGAGGCGTAGCAGTGATCCCACAGAGGTATATTTTTTTAATTAAAAAAGCATCAGCAGTTCTAAAAACAGATCCAATATTATTAAGACTTCGAATATTGTCTAAAATAATTAATAAAGGAGTTTTTGGTGCCGTTTTGAACTCAGAAACAGTTTTGCGAATAAGTTCGCTATTTTTTAGTTTTCTATTGTTTTCCATTACTGCAAAAATAAGATTTTGAGAGCAAAACTATAGATTTTCTGATAGGAAGGTTATTGAATAAGGATTGATTGATTATCAGAGAACCATAATTTAGTGAAGATAAAAGAAGGTCACTTGTTTTAATATTATGAAACACAGTTGTATGTAGAGAGATTCTTGTCTTTAATTTCTAAGTTTGATTGTGAATAAAAAAACATAACTCACCATAGTAATATCTCAAATAAAAAATAGAGATTGTATATTTTAGCAGAATTCAAAAAGCGAAACGATTAATGGCAGCAAAAGACACAAAAAAGGTAACCCCTTTAATGAAACAATATAACGCGATAAAGGTTAAATACCCTGATGCCTTACTACTATTTAGGATAGGAGATTTTTATGAAACCTTTGGAAAAGATGCTATTAAAACAGCAAGTATCCTAAACATTGTTTTAACCAAAAGAGGCAATGGCAGTGAGCAAGAAACTGCCTTGGCAGGTTTTCCACACCATTCCCTAAACACGTATTTACCAAGATTGGTAAAAGCAGGAGAACGAGTTGCTATTTGCGACCAATTAGAAGACCCAAAGCTTACCAAAACAATCGTTAAACGTGGAGTAACAGAATTAGTAACTCCCGGAGTAGCACTAAACGATGAGGTATTACACACTAAAACCAATAATTTTTTATGTGCCCTACATTATGGTAAAAAAGAATTAGGAATAGCATTTCTTGATGTATCTACAGGTGAGTTTCTAATTGCTCAAGGCGATACAGAACATATGGATAAGTTGTTGCAAAACTTTAACCCCAGTGAAATATTGATAAATAAACCCCAAAAACAAAACTTCACTAAAGATTTTGGGAATGATTTTCATACATTTTTTTTAGAGGACTGGGTTTTTAAAAAAGACTATGCAAACGAGACCTTAAACAATCATTTTGGAACCACCACACTAAAAGGATTTGGAGTAGAACAATTAGAAGAAGGAGTAATTGCTGCAGGTGTAATCCTCTATTATTTAGGAGAAACGCAGCATCATAAATTGCAGCATATTACAAATGTTCAGCGAATAGCAGAGGATGACTATATATGGATGGATCGCTTTACAATCCGTAACTTAGAATTGTACCACTCTAATGCAGTAAACGCAGTCACCCTATTAGATGTTATAGACAAAACTATTTCTCCGATGGGAGGCAGAACATTAAAAAGATGGTTGGCACTTCCGCTAAAAAAAGTTACCAGCATCCATAAACGACACGAAGTTGTTCAATTCTTTTTAGACAACACCGTTTTACACCAAAAAATACAACGTCAGATCAAACAAATAGGGGATATCGAACGCTTGATATCTAAAATAGCAACAGGAAAAGTAAACCCTAGAGAAGTTATTCAGCTAAAAAATTCACTAGAAGCAGTTGTTCCGATAAAATCATTGGCGATTAATAGCGAAAATGAAGCACTAAAAGTTATCGGAGAGACACTCAATGATTGCGAATTATTACGGAATAAAATTAAAGAAACGCTTAATGAAGAAGCACCTGTAAATGTATTAAAAGGATATACAATTGCAACAGGGTACTTAGAAGAACTAGATGAGCTAAGGTCAATAGCCTTTTCCGGAAAAGATTATTTAGATAAAATGTTAGAGAGAGAAACCGAGGCAACCGGAATTACTTCTCTAAAGATAGCGTCTAATAATGTTTTTGGGTATTACATAGAAGTACGAAACACACACAAAGATAAGGTACCTGAATCCTGGATACGTAAACAAACATTGGTTAATGCAGAACGATATATTACAGAAGAATTAAAAGAGTATGAATCTAAAATTTTGGGTGCTGAAGAAAAAATATTAGCTCTAGAACAACAATTGTTTGGAGAATTAGTAGTGTGGATGAATGCGTATATAAAACCAGTGCAGTTAAACGCTATGCTAATAGGACAGCTAGATTGCTTAAGCTCTTTTGCTCAATTAGCACACGACAATAAATACGTAAGACCTGTAATTGATGATTCGCATGATTTGGAAATAAAGAATGGACGCCACCCAGTTATCGAAAAACAACTACCACTTGGAGATCAATATATCGCTAATGATGTTAGGCTAGATAGAGAGGAGCAACAAATGATCATGATTACAGGTCCCAATATGAGTGGTAAATCTGCAATATTAAGACAAACAGCATTAATAGTATTATTGGCTCAGATAGGAAGCTTTGTGCCAGCAGACGCAGCAATAATAGGAGTAGTGGATAAAATATTTACTAGAGTAGGGGCAAGTGATAACATATCTATGGGAGAATCTACTTTTATGGTAGAAATGAATGAGACAGCAAGCATTCTTAATAATATTTCAGACCGTAGTTTAGTCTTATTAGATGAGATAGGTAGAGGAACAAGTACATACGATGGTATATCAATAGCTTGGGCAATCAGCGAATTTCTTCATGAGCATCCGGCTAGACCAAAAACATTGTTTGCTACACACTACCATGAACTAAATGAAATGTGTGAAACCTTTGGGAGGATTAAAAACTATAACGTATCCGTAAAAGAACTAAAAGACACTGTTCTTTTCTTGCGTAAGTTAGTCCCAGGAGGAAGTGAGCATAGTTTTGGAATACATGTTGCAAAAATGGCAGGAATGCCAAAACAAGTATTACGTCGAGCCAATAAGATGCTTAAAAAACTAGAGAAATCACATAGTAGCGAAGAGTTAACAGGTAAAATTAAAACGGCTCAGCAAGAAGAGGAGTTACAATTAAGTTTCTTTAATTTAGACGACCCACTATTAGAAGAACTAAAAGAAGAAATTATAGATATTGATATAGATACCCTTACTCCTGTCGAAGCTTTGATGAAATTAAACGAAATTAAAAGAATGTTAGTTGGCAAGAAAGTAGCTCAATAACATTACTTGAAAAAAAATATTTTATTATGATCTAGCAAACAGTTTGTTATGATTTATTTTTAATTTTTTTAATTCTTTTTTGTAAAAATACTTTGGTATTCCTAGAAATGTATTAAATTTGCAACCGCAATAAGTAATTGCAACGTTCTTTAATAACTGCGAAAGTAGCTCAGGGGTAGAGCATCACCTTGCCAAGGTGAGGGTCGCGGGTTCAAATCCCGTCTTTCGCTCTGAGATACGTACCATACGCTGAAGTGGTGGAATTGGTAGACACGTTGGACTTAAAATCCAATGAGCTGTAAGGCTCGTGCGGGTTCAAGTCCCGCCTTCAGTACTTTGATAATCCGCAATAACCTATTAAATAGGATGTTGCGGATTTTTTTTTAAGAAACTAGTCAGTATTTAGTCAGCAATTTAAAAAAGCTCAAATTCTATAATTGACACTCCCCTGCCTAAAGGTGAGGGGTTTTTCGAAGGCTATGATAACAAAAACAAAACCCTTTCAACCCTTACCAAGATATAATACAAGTTATAAGTCTGGAATCTTTATCCATGTTCTTGTTATGCTTTTGTGATTGAAAAAGATTTGCTAACTTTTAGTTATGTATGAAATGTGTAGTTGCTAGGGTGGCTATTTCATTTGTTAACTACAAACAATAAAAAACTAGCAATAAATGAGTATATTATCATCAGGGAGACTTGACGACCGAAAAATTGGTTTAAAAAAAATAGATGAACTGAAAGAAGGAAAATCTAAGACGTTAATTATCCACTACAGTTGTGAATCATTTTTTAATCTTAAAGGAAGAACACCAAGAGTGACTAGTATAGTAGTGAAAAACAGAGATAATAATACATCTATTTCATTTTCTATACATCTTATGGCTCAAATTAAAAAAAAAGATACAACCAGTTTAAGTGATGAAGATTTTGATTATGTTGAAAGAGAAATGCTAAAATCCTTTTATGAATATTTAAAAGATCACTTGTTATATAAATGGGTTCATTGGAATATGCGAGATGCTAATTACGGATTTGAAGCCATAGCAAATAGATATAAAATTTTAAAAGGTAATCCAAAACAAATTACCGATCAATTCAAATATGATTTACCTAATATTCTCGAATTTATACATACTGATAAGTTTGAAAAACACAAAGAACCATTTAAAGGGCGATTATTAAATCTTTGTATAAGAAATGATATTTCAATTAGAGACGCATTAAAAGGAGAAGATGAAGCTAATGCGTTTGAGGCGAGAGATTTTTTAAAGCTCCAAATGTCTACAAATCGTAAAGTAGAAATGATAAATACAATCTTAACTTATCAGGAAAAAAAGAAATTAAAAACGAATGCTTGGCTCTTTAAATCTTGTGGTATTACTCTAGGAGGTTTGATAGAAATGGTACATAATAATTCGTATTTATTTGCTTTGTGGACAGTTTTTTGGACAATCTTAGGAATAGTTTGCGCACCTATACTTCAGTATTGGTTCGGAACAGTCAATTATGGAGGTTAATCAGCTTAGGACACTATGTATAGTAAATAGGGATGATTAGTTCTTAATTTATTTCAATATTCAAATTAAAAGAGCATAATTTTTTTACTCAGTTACCAAATGATAGTATTATTCTAATATACAGGGGTCTAAACATATTGTGTAATATTAAACCAGAAAATACTTGAAAAAGATGGATACAAAAAAGCCCAGAGAAAATCTGGGCTTTTATTTTTCAATATTTTTGAGTGCAGCACCAATGCTCTAGAATGGTTGGGCACTATTTCTATACAAAGATACAAAATTTATTATGAAAATAATATATTTAGGTATTTTAATTGCACACATAACCTGTTTTGTCTAAAATTATCTTACTCAAAATATCATTGTCTTTGTTTTTAAGAAATAATTCGTTTATTTCTCCTTTAATTTCATTAAGCCTATTTTTTGAAATATTTTCTAAAAAATATAATATCACTTTAATAGATGAATCTAAACAATGTCTGTTATTATAATTAAATTTTATGAGTGGTGTTGTTCTTATCTCTTTTGGTGTATTGGAATCAAATAGCAAATCACTATGCGCGCAAATATTTCTTATAAAAAGGATGGTAAGTAAAAAATTTTCGAATACACTTATTGACTTTATTTTATATTGGATTGCGATTTCTTCCTTTAATTTTTTATTGTTTAATGAAGAATACATAGTAATAACACTTCCGAAAGTTAAAAATTCTAACGTTTTCCATGCTGGTGCATAAATATGATTTGGATACTTAAGATGATGCTTTTTTATAGGTTTATTGGATGCTTTAAATTTATCTGTATAAAACTTATTAAAATTATCTACATATTTCTTTGAAACTATTTTTGAATCAGTAAACCAAGTAGGGTTTTTAGTATATTTCAAAGAGGTATAATAAATTAATTTAGTTTTAAAATTAATTTCAATTCTGTTGATTGCCTTATTTAATATATTTTTCAAATCAACATCAAAGTAATATAACTTTATTATATTGGAAAATTTTGTTCCGCTTTTAAAATTATGAGCTTTATCCTTTTCGAATGGATTCCAATAAAATCCTAAACGATAATATCCTATATCTAATAATATTTCCTTTACTTTATCCGTACTCTCTAAATCCATATGCATACCTCTATTAACTAGTAAGGATATTTGATTGTCCACATTTAATGCTTTATCGCCCATATATTAGCAATTTATATAATCTGATTTTGGTTAAAGTAAAAACATAATAATATATACTCTCATAGAATTTGATGTAAATATATGAAACCGTAAATTTAATAACACTAGACCTTATGTAGATTTTAGTTAAAAAAAAATCATAATACAAATAATCTCAATATAACATACTACCCAATGGCAGTACTATTTTAACATCGCACTAATAAGCATTATTTTGCGTAAAACTAACAAAAATCAGCACCAGCCATATAACACAAAAAAACCATCTCAATTTTGAAATGGTTTATAATGGACTTAATACTCTATCTTAGCCAAACAACAATTTTATTCTTTAACCCAATAATCAAGATAATGACTTCTATAGTCACTTTTATTATTATAGTCAAAATAAAACGAATAGCTATTAGGAAAAATAATAGTATCCATAAAAATGTGCTCTTTTTCATTTTCTAATTTCGTTATAAATTTATAAATATTTGGTTTAATAATTCCCATTTATAATATTCATAGATTTCGTCACTTAGGCATTCATCTTTACTATTTGTGCTATACATTTTGTGGTCAACACTATGATCTGGTAAATATTCTCATAGTACCTCTCGTGTCACAAGGAGGAGTATTTACTTTTAATGATTCCTCCATCTTTATTCATACCCATCCTTTTGCTTAGTCTCCATTTTCCTATGATCCGTATCAATATTTGTATTCGTGTTAGAATCATTAGTAGTTATGTTTTCTTTTGAAGGCAAATCGTTGTCGGAGCGACAAGAGGCAAAAAAAAGCGTTATAAGTAATAATAAAGTGATTTTTCTCATTGATTAATTTGTTTTTAAAATTTTGATGTTTTTGATTTGCCTGTTACTGGCGTTAATTTAGCTTACGATATTACAAAAACAATCCCTATACTTTTCCAAAAAACAAAACATTTACGGATAAAAGACAATTTTTAGAGCCCATCCGCCCCACTATCGCCTTAATTTTCACGGTATTACATTTGTTTAAAATCTATAAAAGCCTTTTGAAACAGTTTATCCATAGATTCTGCGCAATCACATTTTTCCCCATTAGAAGCCACAAAAGCATACCCTATTTCATTGTATTAAGTCGCCGGCTGATATTCTTTTTTCGCTTAATAATTTGAACTAAGTAAATCTTCCCTCAAATTCTGCTTTTTTTAACCAATTATTATATGGACCACCTACACCAAATCCAAATTGTCTAAATTTTGGTGTGTACCTAAATTTCATAAGTTCGCTATGTAATGTTTTGATCTCTTTTAGATACTCATCATATGTTAGCTTGCTAACTGTTCTTAATTTTTACAATACTATCTTTATTTGTAGTTTTATATGTGTTGTTTTCTGTTGTAGTTTCTTTTAGTGCTTGTACTTCTGCTGCTGTTTTGTTTTCTTTTTCTTGAATTGATAAAATAATTGCTAAAACAAAAAGGCTTACATATGTTGTGTACCTTAATCCTTTTTTATACCATATTCTAAATCTGTTTTTTATCTTTTCAGAAACATAGGGAATTGTTAAAATACCTAGCAAAACAAAATCAGCAGACCAGAACTGGCTTCTACTATTAATTATAGCATAACCAAGAAGTAGTATAGATAATGAAAATATATATTTTATCTATTTTATTTGCTGTTTTGATTTGTTCTTGTTTAGTTAATTCTTTTTTCATGTTTAATAATTCAAGTTGGTTAAAAAATGTTATATTGTCAAGCAACAATATTATCTAATCTAGGTTTTATATTTTTGTTGAAAGCATCACAAATGTACAAACATTCAACTTTATTCAATATCAATACACCAAAAAATAATAATCTCAATATAATATACTACCCAATTCCAGTACTATTTTAACATCGCACTAATAAACACTATTTTGCGTAAAAACAACAAAAATCAACACTAGCCACATTACATAAAAAAACACGATAACCATTCTAAAAATATCTTTTTTATCAAAAATAAATCACTATATTTGGGCGTTTCCGCAGAATCTTCTTTCTTTAAAGTCTGTGAAATGTACATTAAACAGGATCAAGTGCTTAAACAACTAGAAATTTACGGTTTTCCCACAACAATTGATTAAAAATAAAGCTTTATATTGTGCCGCAATAATAACTAAATAAACGTAAACCCACACGTCTAATAACCCTCACGTATTTAATAGTAAAATATACACCCTTCAAAGTAGTAAATATTCCACAATCAAGTAATACAAGTATAATTTATCGTGGAATATTTACTACTTTGAAGGGTGTATATTTTACTATTAAATACGTGAGGGTTATTAGACATGTGGGTTTACGTTTATTTAGTTATTATTGCGGCACAATATAAAGCTTTATTTTTAATCAATTGTTGTGGGAAAACCGTAAATTGTAGTTGTTTAAGCACTTGATCTTGTTTAATGTACATTTCACAGACTTTAAAGAAAGAAGATTCTGCGGAAATTAAGGCGCGAATATAGTGATTTATTTTTGATAAAAAAGATATTTTTAGAATGGTTATCGTGTTTTTTTATGTAATGTGGCTAGTGTTGATTTTTGTTGTTTTTACGCAAAATAGTGTTTATTAGTGCGATGTTAAAATAGTACTGGAATTGGGTAGTATATTATATTGAGATTATTATTTTTTGGTGTATTGATATTGAATAAAGTTGAATGTTTGTACATTTGTGATGCTTTCAAGACAAAAATCTAAAACCTAGATTAGATAATATTGTTGCTTGACAATATAACATTTTTTAACCAACTTGAATTATTAAACATGAAAAAAGAATTAACTAAACAAGAACAAATCAAAACGGCAATTAAAATAATAAAATATATATTTTCATTATCTATACTACTTCTTGGTTATGCTATAATTAATAGTAGAACCAGCTCTGGTCTGCTGATTTTGTTGCTAGGTATTTTAACAATTCCCTATGTTTCTGAAAAGATAAAAAACAGATTTAGAATATGGTATAAAAAAGGATTAAGGTACACAACATATGTAAGCCTTTTTGTTTTAGCAATTATTTTATCAATTCAAGAAAAAGAAAACAAAACAGCAGCAGAAGTACCAAGCACTAAAGAAACTACAACAGAAAACAACACATATAAAACTACAAATAAAGATAGTATTGTAAAAATTAAGGAAGAAAAAACAGTTAGCAAGCTAACATATGATGAGTATCTAAAAGAGATCAAAACATTACATAGCGAACTTATGAAATTTAGGTACACACCAAAATTTAGACAATTTGGATTTGGTGTAGGTGGTCCATATAATAATTGGTTAAAAAAAGCAGAAAAATTAGAGGAAGATTTACTTAGTTCAAAATTGTTGAGCGAAAAAAGAATATCAGCCGGCGACTTAATACAAATAGGGTATGCTTTTGTGGCTTCTAATGGGGAAGATACAGAATACACAGAATCTATGGATAAACTGTTTCAAAAGGCTTTTATAGATTTTAAACAAATGTAATACCGTGAAAATTAAGGCGATAGTGGGGCAATTAGCCCTTTGTAAAAATTGTATTTTATCCGTAAATGTTTTGTTTTTTGGAAAAGTATAGGGATTGTTTTTGTAATATCGTAAGCTAAATTAACGCCAGTAACAGGCAAATCAAAAACATCAAAATTTTAACAAATTAATCAATGAGAAAAATCACTTTATTATTACTTATAACGCTTTTTTTTGCCTCTTGTCGCTCCGACAACGATTTGCCTTCAAAAGAAAACATAACTACTAACAATGATTCTAACACGAATACAAATATTGATCCAATTATAGGAAAATGGAGACTAAGCAAAAGGATGGGTATGAATAAAGATGGAGGAATCATTAAAAGTAAATACTCTCCTTGTGACACGAGAGGTACTATAGAATATTTACCAGATCATAGTGTTGACCACAAAATGTATAGCACAAATAGTAAAGATGAATGCCTAAGTGACGAAATCTATGAATATTATAAATGGGAATTATTAAACCAAATATTTATAAATTTATAACGAAATTAGAAAATGAAAAAGAGCACATTTTTATGGATACTATTATTTTTCCTAATAGCTATTCGTTTTATTTTGACTATAATAATAAAAGTGACTATAGAAGTCATTATCTTGATTATTGGGTTAAAGAATAAAATTGTTGTTTGGCTAAGATAGAGTATTAAGTCCATTATAAACCATTTCAAAATTGAGATGGTTTTTTTGTGTTATACGGTGGATGCTGATTTTTGTTGTTTTTACGCAAAATAATGCTTATTAGTGCGATGTTAAAATAGTACTGGAATTGGGTAGTATGTTATATTGAGATTATTTGTATTATGATTTTTTTTTAACTAAAATCTACATAAGGTCTAGTGTTATTAAATTTACGGTTTCATATATTTACATCAAATTCTATGAGGTATATATTATTATGTTTTTACTTTAACCAAAATCAGATTATATAAATTGCTAATATATGGGCGATAAAGCATTAAATGTGGACAATCAAATATCCTTACTAGTTAATAGAGGTATGCATATGGATTTAGAGAGTACGGATAAAGTAAAGGAAATATTATTAGATATAGGATATTATCGTTTAGGATTTTATTGGAATCCATTCGAAAAGGATAAAGCTCATAATTTTAAAAGCGGAACAAAATTTTCCAATATAATAAAGTTATATTACTTTGATGTTGATTTGAAAAATATATTAAATAAGGCAATCAACAGAATTGAAATTAATTTTAAAACTAAATTAATTTATTATACCTCTTTGAAATATGATAAAAACCCTACTTGGTTTACTGATTCAAAAATAGTTTCAAAGAAATATGTAGATAATTTTAATAAGTTTTATACAGATAAATTTAAAGCATCCAATAAACCTATAAAAAAGCATCATCTTAAGTATCCAAATCATATTTATGCACCAGCATGGAAAACGTTAGAATTTTTAACTTTCGGAAGTGTTATTACTATGTATTCTTCATTAAACAATAAAAAATTAAAGGAAGAAATCGCAATCCAATATAAAATAAAGTCAATAAGTGTATTCGAAAATTTTTTACTTACCATCCTTTTTATAAGAAATATTTGCGCGCATAGTGATTTGCTATTTGATTCCAATACACCAAAAGAGATAAGAACAACACCACTCATAAAATTTAATTATAATAACAGACATTGTTTAGATTCATCTATTAAAGTGATATTATATTTTTTAGAAAATATTTCAAAAAATAGGCTTAATGAAATTAAAGGAGAAATAAACGAATTATTTCTTAAAAACAAAGACAATGATATTTTGAGTAAGATAATTTTAGACAAAACAGGTTATGTGTGCAATTAAAATACCTAAATATATTATTTTCATAATAAATTTTGTATCTTTGTATAGAAATAGTGCCCAACCATTCTAGAGCATTGGTGCTGCACTCAAAAATATTGAAAAATAAAAGCCCAGATTTTCTCTGGGCTTTTTTGTATCCATCTTTTTCAAGTATTTTCTGGTTTAATATTACACAATATGTTTAGACCCCTGTATATTAGAATAATACTATCATTTGGTAACTGAGTAAAAAAATTATGCTCTTTTAATTTGAATATTGAAATAAATTAAGAACTAATCATCCCTATTTACTATACATAGTGTCCTAAGCTGATTAACCTCCATAATTGACTGTTCCGAACCAATACTGAAGTATAGGTGCGCAAACTATTCCTAAGATTGTCCAAAAAACTGTCCACAAAGCAAATAAATACGAATTATTATGTACCATTTCTATCAAACCTCCTAGAGTAATACCACAAGATTTAAAGAGCCAAGCATTCGTTTTTAATTTCTTTTTTTCCTGATAAGTTAAGATTGTATTTATCATTTCTACTTTACGATTTGTAGACATTTGGAGCTTTAAAAAATCTCTCGCCTCAAACGCATTAGCTTCATCTTCTCCTTTTAATGCGTCTCTAATTGAAATATCATTTCTTATACAAAGATTTAATAATCGCCCTTTAAATGGTTCTTTGTGTTTTTCAAACTTATCAGTATGTATAAATTCGAGAATATTAGGTAAATCATATTTGAATTGATCGGTAATTTGTTTTGGATTACCTTTTAAAATTTTATATCTATTTGCTATGGCTTCAAATCCGTAATTAGCATCTCGCATATTCCAATGAACCCATTTATATAACAAGTGATCTTTTAAATATTCATAAAAGGATTTTAGCATTTCTCTTTCAACATAATCAAAATCTTCATCACTTAAACTGGTTGTATCTTTTTTTTTAATTTGAGCCATAAGATGTATAGAAAATGAAATAGATGTATTATTATCTCTGTTTTTCACTACTATACTAGTCACTCTTGGTGTTCTTCCTTTAAGATTAAAAAATGATTCACAACTGTAGTGGATAATTAACGTCTTAGATTTTCCTTCTTTCAGTTCATCTATTTTTTTTAAACCAATTTTTCGGTCGTCAAGTCTCCCTGATGATAATATACTCATTTATTGCTAGTTTTTTATTGTTTGTAGTTAACAAATGAAATAGCCACCCTAGCAACTACACATTCCATACATAACTAAAAGTTAGCAAATCTTTTTCAATCACAAAAGCATAACAAGAACATGGATAAAGATTCCTGACTTATAACTTGTATTATATCTTGGTAAGGGTTGAAAGGGTTTTGTTTTTGTTATCATAGCCTTCGAAAAACCCCTCACCTTTAGGCAG